>CAJXSB010000283.1 GCA_913060435.1 uncultured Desulfococcus sp. | reverse complement strand
GGACGGGCATCCCCCGCCATCTGAAATTTCATTTCCCTGAAAATTCTCGAAAAATACGGTTGCCTGCCACACCGAGGTGTGATAACCGCCCTGTCATTCTTGATAACCGTGATCACAAATTCGGAGAGGAAGCGATGCATTCCATTATCCTGTTGTATTCGGCGGCCGGGGCTGTGGCGGGTGTGCTGGCGGGGCTTTTGGGGATTGGCGGGGGGCTGGTCATCGTGCCCATGCTGGTTTTCTGTTTCACCTGGCAGGGGATGCCGGATGATCTGATGATGCACCTGGCCCTCGGGACCTCCATGGCCAGCATCATTTTTACGTCCATGTCAAGTTTCTGGGCCCATCACAAGCACGGCGCCGTTCACTGGGTGGTGGTTCGTCGAATTGTCCTCGGAATTTTCGTGGGCACCTTTCTGGGCACCTGCGTCGCCGCGCGGCTGTCCAATGAATTTCTGAAGGGCTTTTTCGTGGTCTTTCTGTATTACGTGGCCGTCCAGATGCTCACCGGCCGAAAGCCGAAGGCATCCCGCCAGCTGCCCGGAAACCTCGGCATGTTCGGCGTGGGCAACGTGATCGGTGTTGTATCGAGCCTGGTGGGCATCGGCGGCGGCACCTTGTCGGTGCCGTTCATGATCTGGTGCAACATGACTGTGCACCATGCCATTGGGACATCGGCGGCCATCGGCTTTCCCATCGCCATCGCCGGAACGGTGGGGTATATCTTCAATGGCTGGGGCGACCCGCGCCTGCCCGAGTATGCTGTTGGATATGTCTATCTCCCCGCCCTTATCGGTCTGGTCTGCGCCAGCGTTCTCACGGCGCCCCTGGGGGTCCGGCTCGCCCACAGCCTTCCGGTGGGGCGGTTGAAGCGTGTCTTTGCAATTCTGCTGCTGGTCGTGGCCACCCGGATGCTCTGGAGTATCCTGTGAGTATTTTCGACCGCCTGCTCCGGACGGGTCTGCAACGCCCGCCATCCCTCGGGATGGCGGGCGCCGGTGTTGCTGTTATCCGCACTTGCTGTATCCGCAGAAGTGGCAGAGCATGCAACCCTCTTCGAAGTTGAGGGTCTCGCCGCATTCCGGGCAGGCGGTGCCCATCAGGTCCTTTTCTTCACCGCCGGCCCTGCCGTTTTTTCCGCCCAGATACCGGTTCTCCAACACCTGACTGATGGCGTCCGGGATGGAGCGCACAATGCCGCCCTTCTGGAAGACCGGGTGTTCGCCGCCGATGCCCTTCAGCTGCTCAACCACTTTCTCCACCTTGATCCCCGAGCGAAAGGCGAGGGAGATGAGGCGGCCGATGGCCTCGGTCTTGGCCGTGGTCGACCGTCCGGACTTGCCGATGGTCGCAAAGACCTCGAAGGGCAGGTCGTCCATCTCCGTTACCGTGACGTATAGATCCCCGAGGCCTGTCCGGATCTTCGTGGTGAAGCCGTAGAGGGTTTCGGGCCGGTCCTTGACCACGGGCTTGACCGCCGTCCTGGCCTTGCTGACGGCCAGGACCTGTCGGTCCTTGCTGCCGTCGCGGTAGATGGTCACCCCCTTGCAGCCCAGGGTGTACGCGAGGTCATAGATCTGCACCACATCCCCTGGATCGGCATTTCTGGGCAGGTTGACGGTCTTCGAAACGGCATTGTCCGTATATTTCTGGAAGGCGGCCTGCATGCGCACGTGCCACTCCGGTGTGATGTCGTGGGCAGTGACGAAAACGCGCTTCACCTCTTCGGGAATGCCGTCGATATCGCGGATGCTCCCCGTCTCGGCGACGGCTTTCATCAGCTCGGGGCTGTAGAATCCATCGGTCCTTGCCGCAGCCTCAAAATAGGGATTCACCTCGGTCATCTCGTCATTGTCCATGATGGTTCGGGTGAAGCTCAGGGCGAAGAGCGGCTCGATGCCCGAAGAGCAGCCGGCGATAATGCTGAGGCTCCCGGTCGGGGCGATGGTCGTCGTCGTTGCATTCCGGAAGGCACACCCCTCCCGCTGCCTGAAGACGCTTTGTTCGTAGTTCTGGAAGGTCCCCCGGACGGCGGCCAGCTGCCGCGATGCATCCTGGGCGGTTTCCTGGAAGAATTTCATGAGCATCTCGGCGATTTCGATCCCTTCATCGCTGTTGTAGGCGATCCCCAGCTGGAAGAGCATGTCCGCAAACCCCATCACCCCCAGCCCGATCTTCCGGTTGCCCTTGACCATACGTTCGATCTCGGGAATCGGGTAGCGCGACATGTCGATGACGTCGTCGAGGAAGCGGACCCCCTGGCGGATGGTGTTCTTCAGTGCCGCATAGTCGATGGCGGGCGCACCGTTCTTTTCGGTGACGAATTTGGCCAGGTTGATGGAGCCGAGGTTGCAGGACTCCATGGGAAGCAGCGGCTGTTCGCCGCAGGGATTGGTGCTTTCAATCTCGCCGAGTTCGGGGGTCGGGTTGTCGCGGTTGATCCGGTCGAGGAAAACGATCCCCGGGTCGCCGTTCTTCCAGGCATGGTGGACGATGGCATGGTAGACCTCAAGGCTCGAAATACGTCCGACCACGCTCTTTTCCCTGGGATCGACCAGGTTGTAGTCCGCCCCCTCCTTCAGGGCTTGCATGAATGCGTCCGTAATGCCTACCGAGATATTGAAATTGTTGAGTTCGCTGTCATTCTCCTTGCACTGGATGAACTCCATGATATCCGGGTGATCGACCCGGAGGATGGCCATGTTCGCCCCCCGGCGGGTGCCCCCCTGCTTGACCTGCTCGGTGGCGGTGTTGAAGACCTTCATGAACGATACCGGACCCGACGCCACGCCGCCGGTGGTGCCCACGCGGCTGTTTTTCGGGCGCAGACGGGAGAAGGCAAAGCCGGTGCCGCCGCCGGATTTATGAATGATGGCGGCGTTCTTGAGGGCGTCGAAGATCCCCTCCATGCTGTCCTCCACCGGCAGTACGAAGCAGGCGGCGAGCTGGCCCAGCCGGCGGCCGGCGTTCATGAGGGTCGGGGAGTTGGGCAGGAAGCGGAACTCGGTCATCATCCGGTAGAAGACCTCGGCCATCTCGTCTGCGGCCTCGGGCGGCCCATAATTTTTCTCCGCCTGGGCGATGTGATTCGCGACCCGCCGGAACATCTCTGTCGGGGTTTCCACAGGCTCGCCCGCGTCATTCTTTCTCAGGTATCGTCTCTCGAGAACGGTTCTCGCATTGCCTGAAATCTCCAGGTCGCTGTCTCTGAACATGGCGCCATCCAGGGTAACGGGGGAAACATTCGGACATCCGAGCTCCGCGGCTTTTTTCTGTATCATTTCGTCAATCAGCGGCAGGGGGATGGTATCGTCCTCCATCCGTTCGATGGTGTTGCGGAGGAAGCGGCTGATCTTTTCCGCCTGATCCCGGCTGACCGCATTATGGCGGATAAATACGTCCGAAAACTGCTGATCATTCCATATCTGGGTGTTTAAGATCAACCGGTCCTTGCCGGAAACTAGAATCTTTCTCATCTGCGACATACCTGCATTCTCCATGGGGGGTCCCGCAGCGGCCTGGGCGATATGCATACCGTTGCGGACACATACAATATTCGTTTAAGATTAATTAAATGTGTATTGCACAATATGTAGTATGTCAACTGAATTCACACTACAATATATTGAGAAAAAGACTGCTGCGATAACTGCCTCAAACCCTTATGAAATCGAGGTGCTCCCGTGTGGACGCCGCACAAGGATCCGTCTCCCGCCACACCGTACGAACCCCCTGGCGCCTTAACCTTCAAGTTCCATTCACGCGAAAATTGCGTTGGCTTGAAAAAGGTGAAGCGGCCTGTCTATAATTTGGCAGACGTGGTATCCTGAAGGCGTTCAGGGCGACCGGAACCGTCCCGGTCGGAGAAGCCGGCGAACCGCCGCTGGCGTCGCCATGTCATTCAATGAAAGGAGCCTTTGGATGAAAAAAATCACCAGGGAGACCGAAATCGTCCACGGCGTCCACGAGGACCATGTCACCTCTCTCGATCTTGTACCGCCCATCCACATGACGTCCACCTTCCGGTTCCGGGATGCGGAGCATGGCGCCGATCTCTTTTCGGGCAGGGAGTCCGGATACATCTATACCCGCATCGGAAACCCCACCGTCGACCTCTTCGAGAAAAAGATCGCCCTTCTCGAGGGCGGGGAAGCGGCGGCCGCCGCCGCTTCGGGAATGGCGGCGGTGGCCGCCGCCGCCATGACCCCGGCCGTCCCCGGGGACAATTTCATTGCCTGCAGCACCGTCTACGGCGGCACCTTCGCACTCTTCAACACCGACCTGGCACGGTTCGAGATCGAGGTCCGCTTCATCCCCTCCAGGATCAGCGGCGAGCGTGCGGAGATCGAAAGCCGGATCGATGGCCGCACCCGGTTTCTCTATATCGAGACGCCCGCAAACCCGACCCTCGACATCATCGACATCGCCCTGTGGGCCGATCTCGCCCGTCGCCGCGGCATCCCCCTGATCGTCGACAACACCTTCGCCTCGCCCTATCTGCAGCGCCCGTTCTCCCTGGGGGGCGACCTGGTGATCCATTCCGCCACGAAATACCTGGGCGGCCACGGGGATCTCATCGGCGGCGTCGTCGTGGGGTCTGCGGAGATGATCGAACGGATCCAGTCCTCTTACATGAAGCATTTCGGGCCGGCCATGAGCCCTTTCAACGCCTGGCTGATCCTCCGGGGGGTCAAGACCCTGGCCCTTCGGATGACGCGCCACAGCGACAGCGCCCTGCAGATCGCCGAGGGCCTCCTGCACCATCCCCGGGTGACGGCGGTTCACTACCCCGGCCTTCCGTCCCACCCCGGTCATTCGCTGGCAAGGAAGCAGATGAAAAAGTTCGGGGGAATGATCGCGTTTGAAGTGCACGGGGGCGTTGCCGCCGGAAAGGCCGTGATGAACGCGGTGAAACTCTGTACCCTGGCCGTGAGCCTGGGGGACTGCGAAACCCTGATCCAGCATCCCGCCTCCATGACCCACGCCGTGTATACGCCGGAGGAACGGAAGCGGGCCGGCATCCCGGACGGCCTCATCCGTATTTCCGTCGGCCTCGAGCACCCCGACGACATCATGGGGGATCTCCGGCAGGCCCTGGACCGCATCCCAGGCGTCTGATGCCCGCGCCTGCCGTCGCCGGCGGGCCTCAGTCCCCCAGCATCTGTTTGGCTGTTTCGGCGTATTCCGTGCTGGGGAACAGCGCGATCACCTTCTTGTAGGTTTCAATGGCCGCCGGCCGGTTCTGGGACGCGGTGTAGGCATCGGCGAGATTGAGGTAGAGGGGCGCGAAACGGGGTGCGATCTCGAGCCCTTTTTCAAAGCTCTCGATGGCCTCGGCAAAACGGTTCATGGCCAGGTAGGTCTGGCCCAGGCCGCGGTAGGCCGGAACGAAATTGGGGTTGTTGTGGATGGCCGCCTTGTAGTACTTGACGGATATGGGAAAGTCCCGCTTGTTGAAGTAGGCCCAGCCCAGGTTGGTGAGCGGGAGGTGGGGGGATGCGTAGAGCAGGTCCTCGGACAGGCTTTGGAACGTTTCAATGGCCAGATCCCATTTTTTCAGGGCGAGATATGCGGTGCCGAGGTTGTTCCGGGCTGGTGCGTAGTCCGGATTGAGGGCGATGGCCTTCTTGAAGTAGGGGACCGAGAGGTCCGGCCGGTTTTTGGCCATGTAAACAAGCCCCAGGTCGTTTTGGACAAACGGATCTTTTGGAAGCGACTTTTCCGCTTTGAGGAGCTCCCGCAAGGCCGCAGAGTAATTCCCCTCCTGCATGTAAGCTTCCCCCAGGTCCCTGGACGCCTCGCCCTGGTAGTTTTTTACCTCCTTGGTCTGATGGTTGCAGGCCACAAGGGCAAGGCTCAACAGAGCGGGTATGATCCAGAACAGCTTTCCTCTCGTCATGGCGTCATCCTCGTCGGCGTATGAGGGCGGTGCCTGCGTCGCGTGACAGGCGCCGCACATGGGTTTCAGGAATTTTCCGGCGCATTCCGAATGGCGTCGATGATGTCGGCGGTGGCGCGGGTGCTTTCGACGTCGTGGACCCTCACGATATGGGCACCCTTCAGGATCGATGCGGCAACGGTGGCCTGGGTCCCGGTCTCCACCTTCGGCAGGGTCGGTTCGATATCCGCCTGGGTGTCTGTGTTGAGAATGCGGCGGATAAAGGCTTTCCGGGAGGACCCCACCAGAATCGGGGCGTCCA
>CAJXSB010000282.1 GCA_913060435.1 uncultured Desulfococcus sp. | reverse complement strand
TCCGCACCAGGGCGTCGTTTTTACCCACGATCCGCCTTTTCTCCGCCTCCATGGTTTTCAGTTCCGACAGTCCCTTGTCGCCGAAAAAGATCAGCAGGAAAACAGAGGCCACCACCAGTATCGGCAGATAAACCGCCGTGAATTTTTTGAGCACGCCGTCAGACCTTCCGTTGGGCCGCCGGGGCATCCGGCCGCATTCTTGCCACGTTTTCCCAGATCCTTAACCCTATAACGGAAAACGAGGCAAGGGAAAAATGCGCAGCTTTCGGCGGGATTCACAGCCCATGGCGCTCAAATCCGAAGAAAGGAAAATTTATCTTGACAGTATTCTGTAAACTTGTGTAGTTAGAAGAGTTTATTGTCAATATCACTTAAGAAAGGAGCTTTTACCTTGGCAAACCATAAATCAGCATTGAAGCGGGTGCGTCAGAATGCCATCCGACGGGAAAGAAACCGGGTTGCGAGAACGCGGATCAAGAATGTCGTCAAGCAGGTTCGGGGTTCGGTGAGTGAGAACATGACGGATGACGTCGCAGCGCAACTGAACCAGGCCAAATCGGTGATTGCCAAAGCCGCGAAAAAGGGTGTCATCCACAAAAGGACCGCTGCACGGAAGATTTCCCGCCTGTCCAAGTTGGTGAATAGCGTCTCCGCATAATCCCCAGAGGCATCCGGCCCGTGCCAGCGGCCGCTGCCTGCCTTCCCAAATCATCCAGTCCGGTTCGATGCGGCGTCCTCCCGGCGAGGAGGACGGGCGCAAAAGGCACGAAACGAGCGGCGTCATCACATGATCATCGCCCTCTTTCGTGCCCTTTTCAGAATTTATCCGTAATACGAGAGTAGACCTCCTCCGCCAGGCGCTTCGAGAGGCTCCGGATGGCTTCGCGCTTATTATAGTCCGTTGCGACCTTTTCGGACAGGATGCCGTAGGTTTCGTCCCAGGAGACGCCGTTGGCCGACCAGATCACCCTTCCGTTCCGGTCGGAAAGCTGCAGGCTGACAAACGCAGTGATCCGCCGCTCCAGAGAGGTGATCTGCCCCCGATAAGAGACGGTCTCGATGGGCATGGCATCGATGGTGCCGCTGAGGACAGCATCCGCCGCATCGCTCTCCACGATGGTGTTCCCGTTCTTCGTAAACTCAAAAATCAAGTCGTTGGTGAAGATGTTTTCGACCCCCGTCTCGGCGGTCCGGTTCTCAAGCATGTTGACCGAGACCGTGGAGATATTTTCGCCCAGCCTTCCGCTGGCGGAGAAGCGGTAGCCGCAGGAGATTATTGCCAGCACGGCTGCCGCGAGGATCACCATGCCGGCGGCAAGGCGGTATCGATGAAGAATGCTGTCCATGGCTTTATGCTCTTGTAGAGAAGTGCCGGCCGGGCCGGCCGCGGCAAAAACCGCTGGCGAGCCGGTGCCCCCCGGCCGTGTGGCGGCATCTATACGACGATGTTGACCAGCTTGTTCCGGACCAGGACGACTTTGCGGATCGGCCGGCCTTCAATGAACTTCTGAACCTTCTCATCCGACAGGGCCATTTCCTTGATGGTGTCGTCTCCTGCGTCGGCGTCGACGCTGAATTTTCCCCGAAGCTTTCCGTTGACCTGAATGACGATCAGCACCTCGTCCTTGACCAGGGCCTTTTCACGGTAGACCGGCCAGGGGGCCAGCAGGATGCTCGAGGCGTTGCCCAGCCGCTCCCAGATCTCTTCGGCAAAATGGGGCACCATGGGGGAGAGCAACAGGATGACGGACTCGAGGCCCAGCTTCATGACCGCCGCCTTGCTGGTCGACTGGGCGCCCCTGTCGATGCCGTACATGAAGTTGACCAGCTCCATGACTGCGCTGATGGCCGTATTGAAATGGAATCGGTCTTCGATGTCGCTGGTCACCTTCTTGATGGTTTCGTGGATTTTCCGGTAGAGCTCCCGGAGATCGGGCTCGAGATCCGCCGGGCCGCCGCCGAAGGCCGGTGTGCCTTTGATATGGTCCATCCAGTCCGTGGCCAGACGCCATACCCGGTTCAGGAATCGAAGGCAGCCTTCGACGCCCTGCTCGTTCCATTCGAGATCCCTCTCTGGCGGGGCGGCGAAGAGGCAAAACAGGCGTGTGGTGTCGGCACCGTACTGGTGCAGCAGTATGCCCGGATCGATGACGTTTTTCTTGGATTTGGACATCTTCTCCACGCGGCCGACCGTCACGGCACCGTCGCAAAGGCTGCAGCGGGGGCCGTCATCCTTCCAGACGACCTGATCGGGGAAGAGGTAGCCGTGCTGATCACAGGCGGTGCTTTCCTTGCAGACCATGCCCTGGGTCAGCAGGCGGGTAAAGGGCTCTTTGCAGTCGATCAGCCCAAGATCCCTGAGAACCCTCGTGAAATACCGGGAGTAGAGCAGGTGGAGGATGGCGTGCTCCACGCCGCCGATGTACTGGTCCACCGGCATCCAGTAGTCGACCGCCTTCCGCTCGAACATGCCCGCCTCGTGGCGCGGGCTGCAGTAGCGTTCGAAATACCAAGAGGATTCGACAAAGGTGTCCATGGTGTCGGTTTCGCGTCGGGCGTCCGGGCTGCCGCAGCCGGGGCAGGTCGTCTTCGTGAATTCGGCCAGCTCGGGCAGCGGGGACCGGCCGCCCTCCAGAAGAGCGGCCTCCTCCGGCAGAACGATGGGCAGATCCGCTTCCGGTGCGGGAAGAATGCCGCAGCGGTCGCAATGGATCATAGGGATGGGCGTTCCCCAGTAACGCTGGCGGGAGATGCCCCAGTCCCGCAGGCGGAAGCTGACCGTTTTCTTTCCGAGGCCTTCCTGTTCCAGGTATGCCGCGATGTCGTCGAGGGCTTGGCGGTTGGGGATGCCGTTGAAGCGGTCCGAGTTGACCATCCTCCCCTCCCCCGTATAGGCTTCTTCCATGGCGGCGGGATCCAGCTCCCGGTCTTCCGGGCTGACGACGACGATGATGTCGAGGTTGTATTTCCGCGCAAACTCGAAATCCCGCTGGTCATGGGCCGGCACCGACATGACGGCGCCCGTGCCGTATTCCATCAATGCAAAATTGGCCGCAAAGATGGGCATCCGCCTTCCGGTCATGGGATTGATGCAGTAGGCCCCGGTGAAGACCCCCTCCTTCTCATGACTCTCCACTGCCTTTGCCGAGCGGTCCTGGAGGGACATCTTGTCCATGAACGCGTCGATCGCCTCCTGCTGCGGCGTTCTCCTGGAGAGCTCCACCACCAGGGGATGCTCCGGAGCGAGGCACATGAAGGTCGCACCGAAAACCGTGTCCTGCCGCGTGGTGAACACCGAAATGGCCTTGGAGGCGTTTTCAATGGGGAAACGGATCTCGGCACCCACGCTCTTTCCGATCCAGTTTTTCTGCATGGTGGTCACCTTGTCCGGCCACCCCGGGAGCTGGTCGCAGTGCACCAGGAGGTCTTCGGCATAATCGGTGATCCTGAAAAACCACTGCCACAGCTTCTTCTGGCGAACGGGCTTGCCGCAGCGCCAGCACATGCCGGCCTCAACCTGCTCATTGGCCAGGACGGTCTGGCAGGGCTCGCACCAGTTGACAAAGGACTCTTTTCGGTAGGCCATCCCCTTTTCATACATCTTGATGAAAAGCCACTGTTCCCATCGGTAGTACTCGGGTCGGCATGTGGCGATTTCACGCGTCCAGTCGTAGGAGAAGCCGAGCTGCTTCAGCTGGTCCCGCATGGCATCGATGTTCTCGTAAGTCCAGCGGGCGGGGTGGGTGTCGTTGGCGATGGCGGCGTTTTCCGCCGGCATGCCGAAAGCGTCCCAGCCCATGGGATGAAGCACATTGAACCCGCGCATCCGTTTGTACCGTGCCACGACGTCCCCGATGGTATAGTTGCGCACATGCCCCATATGGATCTTGCCCGAAGGATACGGAAACATCTCCAGCAGGTAATATTTCTCCTTTTCGGGAGCTTCGCTGACCTTGAAGATGCCTGAGGCGTCCCAGTATTTCTGCCATTTTTCCTCTATGGCCTCGGGGGTGTATTTCTCTTCCATTTGTCGCTTTTTCCCTCCTGTGGCATATGGGCCGGGATGTGCCGGGCCATCGCCCTTGCCGGCCGTTTTTTGACCGGGGCATTACCAAGGGGCGGTTGGGTCCGGCAGGAATTTTCAATAAGCCATCCTACATGGCACAATACCGCGCAAATAGCAAGGCCGACGACGCGATGCGGCCCGTAACTCCGGATGCGGCGCACCATACCCGGCGGGGCCGTCGAGGGCATGCAATGGATGTCAGCAGGTGTCTGGAAATCTCAGGGGGAAAAGGCCGCGCGGCTCAGTCTCTATGCTGCAATGGCTTGCGTCCGGGCGTCGTGATGGTCCGGAAGAAAATGGCGATCAGCTGAAGGTCGAACAGCAGAAACCCCACCGGGATGATCGCATGGGGGATAAAGAGGCATGCGCTGGAGGCGGGATCTCCGCTCACATCCATGCGGCAGGTGTTGAAGAACATGATAACGGACTGATAGAGGGCGGAGGTGCAGAGGGCGATGGCGCTCAGGGTGACCGCCGAACAGAAAAAACGTTCCGTTCTGGCGCCAAGGCGGGAGAACAGGAACGTCTGACGGGCCCGGCTGCCGTCCCGGAGCACCTGGGCAACCCCCATCATGACCACCGCCGTCAAAAAATAGACCAATGGCTTTTCGTTGATGAAAGTGGAAAACCTGAATACGGTCTGAACGAATATTTCCATTGAAATCAGGGTGATGATCATCACCATAAACAGCATGGAGGCGCAATGGCCGGCGTTAGCGCAGGCGTCGAGCCATCGGGATTCCTTTTTCTTATGCTTGTAAAGCACCATTATCTTCTCCTGGAAATGACCGGATACATTGGACCGGCGCGTATCGCCGATGTTTTGCGGCTTCTTGGCCGGTCCGGATCAAAACGAGGGATAGTATAGTAATGCGCTTTGAAAATGCAAGTGCTTTCTGAAAAGTCAGGCGTGTTGTTTCCGGGAAGAAAGGCGGCGGGAGGCACCAATATCCCGCCTTCCGCCGGTGCCCGGCGGCCGCTGTTGGCCGCCGGACCCGGCAACGTCGATGGGCGCTGGTTGGGGATGCGGGCTATTTGACGATGTGGAGCCTGTGGGTCTGCTTGACCTTTTTCCAGAGCTCCCGAATGATCACCATGGCAGGATCGGCAAATGGATTTTCCATCCGCCCCAGATAGCTTCGGCAGGATGCCAGCAGTTCGATATTTCCGCTGTGGAGCCGAAACTCCTTCCGAATGATTCCAGCCATGCCGGAATAGACGCGGTCGAGTTCATCCTCACCGAGATGGGCCATGACGACCCGATCCCGAAGTGATATGTCCTGTATCAGTATGCGGACGACCTCGTCGACATCGCGCGGGAGGTCGACGGCGGTCGTTTCCGGACTAACGGGTTGAAACATCATGATTCAGCGCTCCTTTGGGGGAATTTCCCCGCCGTGTTCCAGTCGAGGTGTTGACCGGCGAATTGATACCCGTTTGTCCGCCCGCGACATCCGTTCGGATTTGCAGGGCGGATCGTCCAGGCATTGTTCTCATCGCTCGATCTAATGATGGATGAAAGATCTTTCCAGAATTACAGCCCAGAAATACAGCAAAAAGCAGGCCAAATAATTTTGGCCCTTTTTATTTAATGTAAGGCCCGCCTGCGGCGAGTCACGCTCGAACGAAGAAAAAAAGGAAACCGGCGGGTGAAGCCCCCGGCTGGAGGCGGCATTCGACAAATATGTTATGGATGTGACATATTTGTCTGATTTCGCTGCATCACCGCTGCAGGCGAACTGCCGCAAAATCCTGCAAAACATATTGCGATTAATAGCATTATATGATAACCTTCACATCTTACGCGTACGCTGGGGATCTTTGCCATCTCCGCCGTGGCAACGCGCTGCCCGCAGCCGATTCCAAACGGACGGGGCTCGCTATTGAAAAAAGGTGGTTGTTCTTGGATCATCCAAATTGGGGTGAAGGTAATTGTTTAACGATGTTGCTTTTGTCTGGAGGGAAATATGTATGATTTTCTGATAGGGCCCATGTTGGCGGTTTCGCTCGTCGTATTCATCGGAGGGGTTGCGTACCGCGTTCGTCAGTTTTTCTCGCTGACCCGGGAGGTCCGGATCGATCCTTCGACCCTGCCGAAGACGATTACGGACGCCGCAAAGAATCGTGAGAGGGACGAGTTCCTTCGGATCGACTCCGCGACAGACATGATCACAAAGTGGCGGCTCCGCCTCAAGC
>CAJXSB010000281.1 GCA_913060435.1 uncultured Desulfococcus sp. | reverse complement strand
GAAGGTGGCCTATGTTTATCCCTATCTCCAGCGGAAAACCCGGGATGTCGTCATCCGGCTCGAGTTTTCCAACCCGGACCTGGAGCTGAAGCCCGAGATGTACGCCGATGTCCGCATCAAGACCACCGGGAAGGGGGAGGGGTTGATCATCCCCGCCGAATCGGTGATCCGGTCCGGTGAACGCAACGTGGTGTTCGTAGCCAAGGGAGACGGCCGCTTCATCCCGCGGGAAGCGGTTCTGGGCATGGGCCTGGACGGCGGCAGGGTCCAGGTCTTGACGGGGCTTGCCGCGAACGAAACCGTGGTGACCTCCGGCCAGTTCATGCTCGATTCGGAGTCCAAGCTGAAAGAGGCCGTCCAGAAGATGATGGCGCGCGAAGCGCCATCCGCGGCATCGGAGCCTGATCAGAAGAAAGATACGGATTTTTTCAAGGAGATGGAAACCACGCCCGAAACGGATGATGCATTCTTCGAGGATATGGAATGAACCATCTGCTGGCCTGGGGGACGGTTCGGTCGGTAAGCAACCGTGAGCGCTAAGAGGGGTGTCCGGAATGATCGAAAAGATTATCGAGTGGTCGGTGAAAAACAAGTTCATGGTGGTCCTGGCGACGCTTTTCGTGATCGCGGCCGGCATGACGGCCATGCTCCAGACGCCGCTGGACGCCATCCCCGACCTGTCGGACGTCCAGGTCATTGTATACACGGAGTATTCCGGCCAGGGGCCCCAGGTGGTGGAGGAGCAGGTCACCTACCCGCTGACCACGGCCATGCTGAGTGTTCCCTATGCCAAGGTGGTCCGGGGATATTCCTTTTTCGGCCTCTCGTTTGTCTACATCATCTTCGAGGACGGCACCGACCTCTACTGGGCGCGCTCCCGGGTGCTCGAATACCTCAACTTCGTCTCCGGCCGTCTGCCCCAGGGCGTGACGCCGAGCCTCGGGCCGGACGCCACCGGCGTGGGCTGGGTCTATGAGTACGTGCTGAAAGACACCACGGGAAGGTATGACCTCCAGCAGCTCAGAAGCTTCCAGGACTGGTATCTCCGGTATGAACTGACGGCTGTGCCCGGCGTCTCCGAGGTGGCCGGCATCGGCGGCTTCGTGAAGCAGTACCAGGTGACGGTCGACCCCAACAAGCTCCTGGCCTACAACCTCCCCATCCAGAAGATCCGGCAGGCCATCCAGCGCTCCAACACCGATGTGGGGGGGAAGCTGATCGAGATGGCGGAAGCCGAGTTCATGGTGCGGGGGTTGGGGTACATCCAATCGATTGGAGACCTGGAGAAGATCTCCGTGGGCGTCGACGCGGTGGGCACCCCGATCCTGCTCAAGAATGTCGCGAACGTCCAGATCGGCCCGGACCTGCGGCGGGGGCTGGCCGAATGGAACGGGGAGGGCGAAATCGTGGGCGGCGTCGTCGTGATGCGGTTCGGCGAGAACGCCCTCGAGGTGATCCGGAAGGTCAAGGAGAAGCTGAAAGACCTGGAAAAAGGGCTGCCCGAAGGGGTGGTGATTGAGATGGCCTACGACCGGTCCGGCCTGATCGAGCGGGCCGTAGCGACGCTAAAGAAAAAGCTCATCGAGGAGATGACGGTGGTGGCGATCATCTGCGTCATATTCCTGCTCCACCTGCGCTCGGCCTTTGTCGCCATTTTCACCCTGCCGGTGGGCATTCTCATTTCCATCCTGGTCATGTACTATCTCGGCATCAACGCCAACATCATGAGTCTTGGCGGGATCGCCATCGCCATCGGCGTCATGGTCGACGCCTCGGTGGTTCTGGTGGAAAACGCCCACAAGCATCTGGAGCGCGATCGGAAGAACGCCACCCACACGGAGATCATCATCGACGCCTCCAAAGAGGTGGGGCCGGCGCTGTTTTACAGCCTGCTTATCATCACGGTGTCGTTCCTGCCGGTCTTCGCTTTAGGGGAGCAATCAGGCCGCATGTTCAAGCCCCTGGCCTACACCAAGACCTTTGCCATGGCCGCCTCGTCGGTTCTCGCCATCACCATTGTGCCGGTACTGATGACCTTTTTTGTCCGGGAACAGCTTCTCGACCCGGCCCTTTCCCGGAGAAAGAAGCGCCGGATCTGGATTCTCTCGATCGCGGCTCCGCCGCTTCTGGTGGTCGGAGCCGGGATCCTCGGTGCGGACCTGCCCGACTGGAGCCTCGCGGCCGCCCTGGGCCTCTCTCTTTTCATCCTGGTATGCCTGATCCCCCAGCGCATCACAGCCGAGGCGGCCAATCCCATCAGCCGGTTCTTCATCCGGATCTACCTGCCGCTGATTCAGCTGGTCCTGAAATGGCGGAAGACGACGGTCCTGGCGGCGCTTCTGGTGGTCATCCTCACCTGGTACCCGGTCTCCCGTCTGGGCAGCGAGTTCATGCCGCCCCTGAACGAGGGGGATCTGCTCTACATGCCGACGACCCTGCCGGGCATATCCATTACCAAGGCCAAAGAGCTGCTCCAGCAGACCGACAAGATCATCCAGCGTTTCCCTGAGGTCCACCACACCTTTGGCAAGATCGGCCGTGCAGACACGCCGACGGATCCGGCGCCGCTCTCCATGATCGAAACCACGATCATGCTGCGGCCCCAGGCGGAGTACGAGCGGATCCGGGTGGATCGCTTCTTCTCGAACTGGCCGGGGTGGCTCAAATATCCCCTGACATGGGTCTGGCCGGAGGAGAAGAGCGGAACGCTGCTTCATGAATGGCGGAGAAAGAAAGTCGATCGCTGGTTCTCGGGCTGGCCGGGCTGGCTCAAGGCACCCCTGACGCGGCTCTGGCCGGAAGAGCGGTACATCACCATCGACGAGCTGGCCGACGACCTGAATGCCGCCATCCAGTTTCCGGGTCTGACCAATGCCTGGACCATGCCCATCAAGACCCGCATCGACATGCTCTCCACCGGCATCAAGACGCCGGTGGGCATCAAAGTCATGGGGCCGGACCTGGAGGTGCTGACGACCCTTGGCGAGAGACTCGAAGCGGTGGTCCGGGAGATCCCCGGCACCCTGTCGGCCTTTTCCGAGCGGGTCACCGGCGGCAATTATTTCGATTTTGACATCCGCAGGAGGCAGATCGCCCGCTACGGCCTGACCGTGGCCGACGTCCAGGAGGTGATCATGACGGCCATCGGCGGCATGAACGTCACCTACACGGTAGAGGGTCTCGAACGGTATCCCGTCAACCTCCGGTATGACCGGGAGCTCCGCGACGATATCGAGCGGCTTCGGCGGGTGCTGGTGGCCACGCCCACCGGCGCCCAGGTGCCGCTGGCCCAGCTTGCGGACATCGCCATCCACAAGGGGCCGGCCGGCATCAAAAGTGAGAACGCGCGGCGTTCGGCCTGGGTCTATGTGGACCTCAAGGGCGTCGATGTGGGGACCTATGTCGAAAATGCAAAAAGGATCGTGGATGAGGCCGTCCAGCTGCCGGCCGGCTATTCCATGGTCTGGTCCGGCCAGTACGAATACATGGAGCGCGCGAGAAAAACCCTGAACATCATCGTTCCTGCGACCCTGGCCGTGATCTTCATCCTGCTCTACATTCATTTCCACAGCATCATGGAGGCTACCGTGGTGATGGCGAGCCTGCCTTTCGCCCTGGTGGGCGGGATATGGCTGATCTACCTTCTCGGGTACAACCTCTCGGTGGCGGTGATCGTGGGCTTTATCGCCCTGGCCGGGCTTGCGGCGGAGACCGGCGTGGTCATGCTGGTTTACCTGGACGAGGTCTATCACCGGAAACAGTCCCGCGGCGAGATGACTGGCCCCGAGGACCTGAAGGCGGCCATTGTCGAGGGGGCGGTGGACCGGGTCCGCCCCAAGATTATGACCGTGGCAACGACCCTCATCGGACTCCTGCCGGTCATGTACGGCGCGGAAACCGGCGCCCAGGTGATGAAGCGGATCGCCGCCCCCATGGTCGGGGGGCTCATTTCCTCCACTGTCCTGACCCTGGTCATCATCCCCGTGGCGTATGACATCTGGAAGCGGTGGGAGCTCAGAAGGGCCTATCCGGAAAAGCATCAGAACGATTGATGGCGCCCTGCATAGCGGCATCAGGCGGCACAAGAGAAACCAGAATGAAATGTCGCAATGGACTAGCGGTAATAGACCGCCATAACACTCCCCATTGGGGAGATCTAGTAAAGGAGCTTTTGATATGAAGAGAAAGATGTGTATCGTTGCAATCGTGTTCGGCGTGATGATGGCTATGGTATGGCCTGTATTCGGAGCGGGCGGAGGTCATGGCGGCAGCGGCGGTCATGACGGCGCCGGTCACGGAGACGGCGGCCACAGCAGCACCGGAAACGACCAGGGTATGGGGCATGGCATGCAGAGCATGGACAGCTCCGGCCATGGAATGGACCAGGGAAGTCACAGCGGCATGAAGATTCACAGTGCCGAAGTGGACGGCTATCAGTTCGACTATGAGCTCATCGATATGGCGTCACGGATGGAGGGAATGGAAAACATGCCGGAGATGAGCCATACCCACCACCTGATGGTATATGTTAAAGACGGGCAGGGTCATCCCGTCGACAACGCCAAGGTGGGATACCTCATCGAGGGCCCCGACGGCGGCAAACAGAAAACCATGTGCATGGGGATGGGCGGCGGCTACGGAGCGGATGTGACTTTTGAGAACAAGGGTTCCTACACCGTCAAGACCAAGGTGGTCGCAGGAGGCAAGAGCATGCAGGACAGCTTCGAGTACGAGCTGAAATAGGAATCGGTGTTTCTGCAGGCGTCCCTCGCAGCCCCGGCATCGTCATGCCGGGGCTCTCGGCGGGCGATCCCGGACCCGGGCCGGTAATATATCCGTCACCGGCTGCACCGGACACCACAGCGGAGGCATTGTTATGGAAAATCCGATCAGACAGGAAAAAATGCTTCTGAGCCTTATCGTCGCCTTCGTCCTGTCCTCGGGTGTGGCAATATATGGGGGTGTCCGCCAGATATACGATAAGGAGGCAAAATATAGCCATGGTATCGCGAATACCCAGTTGTCTTCGGCAAAAACACTGGTTGAAGCCTTCTTTTCCGATGTGAAGGCCCATTTGCAGCTTATCAGGACGGCTGCGGCCATGGCAAAATATATCGACAGCGATTTCCGATCGGTTGAATACAAAGAGGCCGTTCTGCATATGTTCGAAAATTACATAGTGAACTATGACGACATTCTGCGGATCTTTATCATCGATGATGCCGCCGGGATTCTCCTGGTCGTGAACAGGAATAATGACCGAACGGTTCCGCTTTTCAGGAATCTGAAGCTGGCATCGGCGAGCAGTGTCGGTGGCATGGTTCTCATTCTCGAAGAGAACAGGGATGGCGTGCAAGCCCACTCCATTTTGGCTGCCGTTCCGCTTACTGACAGGTATGAACAGGTACGAGGGGCATTGGGAATAGAAATTGATGCTGAATTTTTGTCCAGGCTCCTTCCCGGTCATATATACATTCAAGCCGGCGACCGAACCATCCTCAAACCGCCTGACGACCCCATGGGGGGGCTTGAATGGGTAGAGAGCCGTTTACAGGGAAAGGCCGGGGTGGTGAAAATTTCCAACACGGATACCCTGCACTACACAAGGCTTGATATTCCCGGTGCGGAAAGCGGCATCATCGCCAATTACCATCAGCACGAACTGCTGATGTTGGCGTGGAAACGGCTGATCGCTGCGGCGTTGCTCCTTTTTTTCCTGTTTTTTGGCCTCATCGCAGGGATCGGATACTCGGCGCATTTAAAAATCAGGGAAAAGATCCTGGCCCAGAAAGCGATGATATATTCCCTGATCCGACTGACAGACCGGCGGGATCAGGAAACCGGCAGGCACCTGGAGCGGACACGGAAGTACTCCGTGGCCATTGCAAGGCATCTAAGAAAAAACCGCCGTTACAGGAACATCATCACCGGCCGATTCATGGAGGAACTGTATGACGCAGCGCCGCTGCATGACATCGGGAAGGTGGGGATACGGGACGCCATCCTGCTGAAGAAAGGAAGGCTGAGCAATGAAGAGTTCGAGGAAATGAAGGACCACGTCAGGATCGGCGCCCAGATCTTTGACGACATCATCCATAAATTTCAGGTGCACCACCCGTTGATCTTCATGTGCAGAAACATCTGCAGATATCACCATGAAAAATACAACGGCAGCGGATATCCGGAGGGCCTTCAGGACGGTGAGATTCCCCTCGAAGCAAGGATCTTCGCACTGGCCGATGTCTATGATGCCCTCCGCTCGGAGCGGCCCTACAAACCGGCGATGAGCCATGAACA
>CAJXSB010000280.1 GCA_913060435.1 uncultured Desulfococcus sp. | reverse complement strand
CCTTGATAGAAGGACTATAGCATTGCCAGGCAGTTTTTGGAAAGCGCGCCGTCGAAATCCACCGGGTAGCAGCCGTCGAAACAGGCTTTGCAGAAGTGGTATTCCGGCTGCTCCACCCCGGTGGAGGCCAGCAGGCCCGGCAGACTGAGGTAGGCCAGGGAGTCCAGCCCAAGGTAATTTCCCAACTGTTCCACCGACATGCGGGCGGCAATCAGCTCGCCCTTGGTGGAAAAATCGATGCCGTAATGGCACGGGAACCGGTGGGGCGGTCCGCT
This sequence comes from uncultured Desulfococcus sp., assembly GCA_913060435.1. Taxonomy (GTDB): domain Bacteria; phylum Desulfobacterota; class Desulfobacteria; order Desulfobacterales; family Desulfococcaceae; genus Desulfococcus. Next base: position 6,123 of record CAJXSB010000280.1, on the reverse strand, counting down.
GACGCGCAGGTGGATCCGCTTGACGCCGATCTCCCGAAGCGCCCGGACGCGGGTCCGGACCGTCGTCCCCCGGATGATCGAGTCCTCGATAATGATGATGTCTTTCCCCTTGAGCAGCTCCTTGACCGGGTTGAGCTTGACCCGCACACCGAAGTCCCGCATGCTCTGGGTCGGTTGAATGAAGGTCCGGCCCACGTAGTGATTCCGGATCATCCCCATTTCAAAGGGGATGCCCGACTCCTCGGAGTAGCCCAGCGCTGCATAGGTTCCAGAATCGGGGAACGGCATGACCAGATCCGCATCCACGGGGGCCTCCTGCGCCAGCCGCCGGCCATGGGCCTTTCGCACCTGATAGACGTTCATGCCGGAGATGTTGCTGTCCGGCCGGGCGAAGTAGATGAACTCAAAGATGCAGAAATGGCGGGTCTTGGGGGTGTGGGTCTTGAGGCTCTTGATGCCGTTGTCGTCGATGATGACGATCTCGCCCGGCTCCAGCTCCCGGATGAACTCCGCCTGTACCAGATCGAGGGCACACGACTCCGACGCCAGGACATAGCTCCCGTTCAGCTTGCCGAGGCAGAGGGGGCGGAAGCCGTTGGGGTCTTTGATGCCGACGAGCTCCCCCCGGCTTGTGGCCACGACAAAGGAAAAGGCCCCCTTCAGCCGGGAAACCGTATAGATCAGCGCCTGTTCGAAGCCGTATTTCATGTTGCTCACCAGGAAATGGAGGAAGGCTTCGCTGTCCATGGTGGTCTGAAAGATCGACCCCGACTCCTCGAGCTCCCTTTTGAGGCTGTGGGCGTTGACCAGGTTGCCGTTGTGCGCGACCGCATAGGACCGGTGCCGGTGATGCACCACAAAGGGTTGTGCATTGGACAGAATCGAGCTGCCAGTGGTCGAGTAGCGCACGTGCCCGATGGCCGTGGTCCCTTGCAGCTCCTCGAAATGGGTGTTTTTAAAGACATCGGAGACCAGTCCCATGCCCTTGTGGGAAAAGATGCTCCGGTCGCGGACTACGGCGATACCGGCACTCTCCTGCCCCCGGTGCTGGAGCGCATAAAGCCCGAAATAGCTCAGCCTCGCTGCATCTTGGTGGTTATGAATGCCAAAAAGCCCACATGATTCACGCGGTTTTTCATCTATCATCGAATTTATTCCGAGGTTGTTCTCCCCGGCAGTGCGCCGGGAATGTGGAAGAATCTCTCCAGGTTGAAAATGAAGATCCCGGGCACCCCGGCCCGGGCATCGTTGATGTGCCAGGGGTTTCAACGGCTCAGGCCATTTCCACCATGTACTCTTGAAGGGCCTTGACGGAGATCCGGTTTTCCTTCAGGGCTGCAATGCCGCGGCACATGGCATCGGCGCCGGCGATGGTCGTGGCATAGGGGATGCTGAATTTGATGGCCGCCCGCCGGATCTGGTATCCGTCCTGGCGGATTTCATCCCCCTCGCCGGTGTTGATCACGAACTGGACCTCTCCGTTCTTGACGGCGTCCACCACGTGGGGCCGCCCCTCCGAAACCTTGTTGATCCGCTGGTTGGGGACGCCGCTTTGCGACAGGAACCGCGCGGTGCCTTCGGTGGCCAGAATCCGGAAGCCGATCTCGTGGAACCGGGCGGCGATGGCGAGGGCGTCGGCCTTGTCCCGGTCCTGCACACTCACAAAAACGGTCCCTTCGGTGGGCATTCGCTGCCCCGCTCCGAGCTGGGCCTTGGCATAGGCATGGCCGAACTGCGTGTCGATGCCCATGACCTCGCCCGTCGATTTCATCTCGGGCCCCAGCAGGGTGTCCACGTTGGGGAACCGGTCGAAGGGGAGGACCGCCTCCTTGACCGAGATATGGGCGGGAACGACCTCCTGAATCAGTCCCAGCTCGTCGAGGCTTATGCCCATCATGATCCGCGTGGCCATCTTGGCCAGCGGCACTCCGGTGGCCTTGCTGACAAAGGGCACCGTCCGTGATGCGCGGGGGTTGACCTCGATCACATAGAGCTGCCCCTCCCGGATGGCGTACTGGACATTCATCAGCCCCACCACGCCCAGCTCCGCCGCCATGGCCTTGGTAGCGTCGACGATGCCGTCGACCATCGCATTCCCGATGCCCTGGGGCGGCAGCACGCAGGCGGAGTCGCCGGAATGGACCCCGGCCGCTTCGATATGCTCCATGATCCCGCCGATCACGGTCCGCCGCCCGTCGGAGAGGGCGTCGACATCGACCTCGACCGCATTCTCGAGAAACTTGTCGATGAGGACCGGGTGCCCGGGGGAGGCCTGGATGGCCAGCCGGGTAAACTCCTCCAGTTCGTCGGGGGTGTAGACGATCTTCATGGCCCTGCCCCCCAGCACATAGGAGGGGCGCCCCATCACGGGGTAGCCGATCTCCACCGCCACGGCCTGCGCCTCGGCCACCGTCATGGCCGTGCCGTTGGCCGGCTGCTTCAGGCCCAGCTTTTTCAGCATGGCCTGGAAAAGCTCCCGGTCCTCGGCCCGGTCGATGCTCTCGGGCTGGGTCCCGAGGATGGGCACCCCGGCCTCGGCCAGGGGCACCGCCAGGTTGAGCGGCGTCTGCCCCCCGAACTGGACGATAACGCCGAAAGGCTTCTCGGTCTCGATGATGTGGAGGACATCCTCCCGGGTCAGCGGCTCGAAATAGAGCTTGTCCGAGGTGTCATAGTCGGTGCTGACGGTTTCGGGATTGCTGTTGACCATGATGCTTTCGACCCCCATCTCCCTCAGGGAGAAGGAGGCGTGTACGCAGCAGTAGTCGAACTCGATCCCCTGGCCGATGCGGTTGGGGCCGCCCCCCAGGATCATCACCTTCTTCCGGTCCGAGACCCTGGCCTCGTTCTCCGCCTCGTAGGTCGAATAATAATAGGGCGTATCCGCCTTGAACTCGGCGGCACAGGTGTCCACGAGCTTGTAGACCGGCCGTATGCCCATCCGCTTCCGACGGGCTTCAATGGCGGCTTCCGTTTCGCCGGTGAGGTGGGCCAGCTGGATATCGGAAAAGCCCCAGGACTTGGCCTTTCGAAGCAGATCGGCATCGATGGGAGCGCCGCCTGCTGCAGCCAGGGCCTTTTCCAGCGCGACGATCTGCCGGATCTGGTGAAGGAACCACGGATCAATGCTGGTCAGGCGGTAGATTTCATCAACCGAGAAGCCTTGCTGGAGGGCGTATCGGAGGTAGAAGAGCCGCTGGGAGTTGGGGTTGGCGAGCTTCTTTTCGATCTCCTCCCGGGTCGGGGCGCGCCCATCGAGGTCCGCGGCATCCTTCCCGTCGCCCCCCAGGCCATGGCGACCGATCTCCAGGGAGCGGATCGCCTTCTGAAGGCTCTCCTTGAAGGTCCTGCCGATGGACATGGTCTCGCCCACGGATTTCATGGCCGTCGTGAGGGAGTCCTCGGTCTCGGGGAACTTCTCGAATGTCCACCGGGGAATCTTGATGACGCAGTAGTCGAGGGTCGGCTCGAACGAAGCCGCCGTTCCACCGGTAATGTCGTTGGGCAGTTCGTCGAGGGTATAGCCCACGGCCAGCTTGGCGGCGATCTTGGCGATGGGGTAGCCGGTGGCCTTGGAAGCCAGGGCCGAACTCCGGGAGACCCGGGGGTTCATCTCCACCACGATCATCTCGCCGTTCCTGGGGTTGATGGCGAACTGGACATTGGATCCGCCCGTGTCGACACCGATCTCCCGCATGATGTCGATGGAGGCGTTCCGGAGTATCTGGTACTCCCGGTCCGTCAGGGTCTGGATCGGGGCCACGGTGATGCTGTCCCCGGTGTGGACGCCCATGGGATCGAGGTTTTCGATCGAACAGATAATGACGACGTTGTCGTTCCGGTCCCGCATCACCTCAAGCTCATACTCCTTCCAGCCGAGGACCGACTCCTCGAGCATGACCTGGGAGATGAGGCTGGCGTCGAGCCCCGCCTTGGCGTAGAGGGCGAGCTCCTCCGGATTGTAGGCGACGCCCCCGCCGGTTCCCCCCAGGGTGAACGCCGGCCGGACGATGATGGGGTACCCGATCTCCTCGGCGATGGCCCAGACATCCGACATGGTGTTGGCGATACCGCTCCTGGGGATGCGGAGGCCGATGTTGTCCATGGCCTTTCGGAAAAGATCCCGGTCCTCCGCCTTGTTGATCGACTCGACGCTGGCGCCGATCATCTCGACGCCGTAGCGGTCCAGCACCCCCATTTTGGACACGCCGATGGCCGTGTTGAGGCCGGTCTGGCCGCCCAGGGTCGGCAGGAGGGCGTCGGGGCGTTCGTACTCGATAATCCTGGCAACCGCTTCGGGGATCACCGGTTCGATGTAGGTCCGGTGGGCCATCTCCGGGTCGGTCATGATGGTCGCCGGATTGCTGTTGACGAGGACCACCTCGTAGCCTTCCTCCCGGAGGGCCTTGCAGGCCTGGGTGCCGGAATAGTCAAACTCGCACGCCTGGCTGATGATAATGGGTCCGGCGCCGATGATGAGAATTTTGTTGATGTCCGTTCGTTTTGGCATATCTTGCGTCTGTTCCTTACCTATGGGCCGCGGCCCTTCTCTTCCTGCGTTGGCGGCCCGTCCCCTCTGTCGCCGCTCTTTTCTGCAGCCCCCCGGGATCCGCTCTCCCCCGACGCGGCGCGCCGGGCGTCGGCCTTAATATTCCATATCCTCAAACTGCTTGAACTGGACCTTGCCGTTCAGAAATTGCACGCTGATCTTCCGGCCCGTCTTTTCATCCTCCCATTTGGCGGCCGCACCCGCGACAAAGCCGAGATCAATTTCGGACTGGTCTGTCGGCGCCCCGAGGATCTCGACCACGTCAGCCAGGGTCATCCCCTCCTGGACCTTTTCAAAATTGCTGCGATTGACCTTGGTGCAGGAAACGAGACAAAGACCCATCATCAGTACTACCGCCACCGCAACACATCGCCAGCACCGCGGCATCCTTTTCATGGCAAACTCCTCTGCTGCGGCGGAACGGCCTGTCCCGCCGGTTTGTTGCGCTGCTGCCCGGGCGTCAGGCGCCCGCCGTCATCATCTTGGAGAACGAATCAAAAAGATAGCGGGCATCGTGGGGGCCCGGCGACGCCTCGGGGTGGTACTGAACCGAGAAAGCGGGGTATCGCCGGTGGCGGAACCCCTCCAGGGTGTCATCATTCAAGTTCACATGGCTGACCTCGATATCGTCCGGGCTCAGACTGGACGTGTCGACGGAAAAGCCGTGATTCTGGGACGTGATCTCGATCCTTCCGGTGTCCATGTTCTTGACCGGCTGGTTGATGCCCCGGTGGCCGAACTTGAGCTTATAGGTCCGTCCGCCCAGTGCAAGCCCCAGCAGCTGCTGCCCCAGGCAGATGCCGAACATCGGTCGGTAGCCCAGGAGGCTCCGGATGGTCTCGATGGCGTAGGTCACCGGCTCCGGATCGCCCGGACCGTTGGAGAGGAAAATCCCGTCGGGCGCCAGGGCGTTGACGACCGCCGCCGACGTCGCAGCCGGCACAACGATGACCTCGAACCCAGCGGCCTCGAGGCATCGGAGAATATTATACTTGATCCCGAAGTCAAAGGCGACGACGGAGAGCCTCTCCCCCTTCGCCCGCCACAGGGATGCATCCAAAACGGTTTCCGCCCCGAGGGGGATCCGATTCCCTGCCTCCCAGCGGTAGGCTTCCTCGGTGGTCACCTCCCGCACCAGGTCCCGCCCCACAAGGCTCGGCGTCTCCTGGGCCCGGCGGACCAGGGAGGTGGGGTCAAGATCCTCGGTGGAGATCATCGCCCGCATGGCGCCGGCCTTCCGGATATGACGGGTCAAGGCCCGGGTATCGAGCCCGTCGATGCCCATCACCCCCTGCTGGCCAAGGTAGTCGGCCAGTGTGGCGGTGGCCCGATAATTGTTCGGGAATTCCTGGTATTCCCGGACGATGAACCCGGCCACCTGAATCCGGTCGGATTCCACATCCTCGGGGTTGACGCCGTAATTCCCGATGAGGGGGTAGGTCATGGTCACCATCTGACCCCGGTAGGACGGATCGGTCAATACTTCCTGGTATCCGGTCATCCCCGTATTGAATACCAGCTCGCCCCAGGTCTCCCCCGGGCCGGTGAAGGACGCACAGGGAAATGTCCGTCCA
>CAJXSB010000279.1 GCA_913060435.1 uncultured Desulfococcus sp. | reverse complement strand
CCCCGCTTCGGCCGCGCTGCCTACATCCTGATCATCGACTCGGAGAGCCGTGCCGTCGAAGTCGTGGACAATCAAGAGAACGCGGGCGCTTTCAAGGGCGCCGGTATCCAGGCGGCGGCGTCCCTCAGCGACCGGAAGGTTGATGTGCTGCTCACCGGGTACTGCGGCCCGAACGCCTTCAAGACATTGCAGGCGGCGGGCATCAAGGTGGCCAACGATGCGGACAGCCACGGCACCGTAGAGGGCGCGGTGGTCGCCTATCATGACGGCCGATTTACGTTCCTGAACGAGGCCAATGTGGACGGCCACTGGTAGCGGGACTCCCGACGGGCGCCAGCGGTCACCGGCGCGGTGACTGGGGGGCTTGGATCTCAGATATCAGGGGGTTTATCCCGGAGAACAGGGGTAAATCCCCATGTTGCATAAAGCGATTCGAGGAGGCATGTCATGACCATCAACGACTGGATTCACGTCATCGCCGGAGCCTTTATCCTGGCAAGCCTGGCGCTGGGCACCTGGGTTCATCCGGGGTGGTACCTGTTCACCGCCTTTGTGGGGCTCAACCTTTTTCAGTATGGTTTTTCCAAGGCCTGCCCCATGGTTTCCCTCCTGCGAAAACTTGGCGTACCCGAGAGCCGCGGCTGATTTGCGTGCTCCAGGGGCATCGAAGGCATCCCCTTTCCGGGCGCTGAGAACGTTGCCGGGCGATGCCGCCTTCCCAGGTAAAGCGGTTGTCAAGACCTTTACTGAGAAAAATTTCGTCTTAGATTATATTTCAGTATCGAACAAAGAATACCGTGCCGAACAGGAGGTGGCATTATGGATGGATTACACATCAACGTCAGGAACGGCAATTTGGAGGTCATCTCCAAGCTGCTGAACAGCGCCTGCGCCAAATATGACTGCAGCGTATCCTATGACGCGGACAGCAACACCCTTGATTTTTCGGGTGATGACAGCCTCCGCGTACTGGTCATTGAAGACACCATGAATCTATTCAATCGGAACTAGCGGCCCTGCGGTTATCGCCGTTCGGATGGAATACATAGTCGGCGTCCTCGCTGCCCAAGGGGCCGGAGATGAGCCCTTCAGCCATTCGCGGCAGCAGAACGGCGTGCGGCAGGGCGCTTCGCTTTCGGATATGGGCCGGTATCCCCATTTTCTGGGCATGCCCCCTTCCCGTTACAATAATAAGTACCACATCGGGATGCTCGTAGAGGTACGCCAGCGCATGAACCGCCATGGCCTTGTCCCAGAGCAGCTGGGCTTCACAGAAATACGTGAAATCGAGTTGACCGTGGCCGTGCATGCCAAAGGATTCCTTGATATAGGCCATGTACCTGTCATCCACATGGCAGGTGACCAGGGGAAGTGACGCCCGCTGGGCTGCGTCCAGGGACTGGAAGCCCCCTCTGGCCACCTGCCGTGTAATTCCCTTGGATACATTGAGACCCACCAGCGGAATACCCTCCTCCCGGGCATACTCGAAGATGCCGGCATAAAGATGCCAGGGAAAATTCCAGTTGTCGTCGTACACCTTCCGAAAATTACCGGACGTCATCTCGCCTGCCACCCATCGGTCCAGAGAATCCTGGCTCTCTTTCCGAAACATCTCCATACCGACGGCCACCGGTGTGCCCGATTCATGAAGCGCCCGGATCACATCGAGCTGCCCCTGGTGGTGCGTCGGATTGTCGTGGATCTCCCCCACGAAGATGATGCGGTTGCGCTTCAGCTCGCCCAATGCCTCTGATAGGCGCATCTCCCGGCCGCTTTCGACATCGGTAATCCGGGTGTCGGCAGCCGACCCGCTGCAAGCCGTCAGCACTGCGGTCGCCGCCAGAAGCACAAGGATGAAAAAGACTTGTTTCGGTCGTATCTTCATAACAGCCTCCATTTCGTATTGCCTCCCCATGCGTCAGCTCCCTCAAAACCGGTGGATCAGCGGTGAATCGGACGCCTGCCAGACGCCTTTGGTTCGGTTGCGGGTTCCGTTGAACACGAGATAGCTGTATTTGCCGTAATGTGGAATTTTGGGAAGGACGGATTCGGCAGTGGCATCCGGCCCCATGCAGAGGGCCGCGACACGCCCCTTGGTGAAGGGGTGCTGGAAAACCATGAAAAATGCGTGTCCATGTCTTGGAAAGGCATCACCGCCGATCCGAACCGCCTTCCGATCCACCGACGCCGTCCCCATCCCCCGGAGCAGATCCGGATTCCGCGGCATTCCCAGGAAGATCACATCCGCCTCCTGCAGATCGGACCGAGAGATCCGGCGCTCCTCCACCACCTTGGCAGACGAGAGGCCCAGGGCCGCCGACAGCAGCCGGGCACGGGCCCGCGCCTCCGGTCCGCTTTCCGATAGGACCAGCGTCGTACGTCGGGAGCCCCGCAGGCTGTTGATCGTGGCTGGGATCTCCGCTGGATAAAGCCTCCGGAATAGATCTGCATCCGGATCGACCCGCAGCATCTCCGGGGGCGCGTCTGTGGCTTCCGCAGGAAGCGCCGCTTCGAATCCGGTGGATTCGCCCTCCATCTCGACCAGGATTGTCTGCTCGCCCCAGGGGCCTGTGACGGACACCGGAACCTGCACGCGATAATGGGGGGCGGTCTGCCGGAGGGTTCCTGCGACGTAGCGGCGGCCGCTTCGACGAAACGTCCGTACCCCTTCCAGGGCCAGATGCGGTGCGCCGGCGCGGTCGAGCCACTGCGTGAAAAAGATATCGAGGGACCGGCCGTGGGTCTTTTCAAACACGGCCTGGATTTCCCGCCAGGAGATCTGTTGAAAGCGGTAGTCCTTGTAGAGTGTTTTCAGCGCAGGCCAGAATACCTCGTCCCCGACCTCCCGGCGGAGCATGTGGAAAACCATGGCGCCCTTGTCATAGCCGATGGCCTTGGTCGGCGGATCGATGCGGCTGCGGAACGCATTCAGGGGGAAGTCCCGGCTTTCGGGGACGAGGGCGGCATAATTTCGAAGGAGCTGGCGGCGGTATTCGGCTGCTGCCGCAGGCCCTTCCTGCTCCTGGAAAAGATAGTCGGAGACATAGCTCGTCAACCCCTCGCACCAGTTGCCGCGGGAGGCATTGACGCCGACGCCGTTGCCCCACCAGCAGTGGGCGATCTCATGCCCCAGGCTGGTATGCTTGATGAACGGCAGATGTAGGACCCGGGTGCCCATCAGGGTGTAGGAGGGAAACCCATACCCGGTGGGAAAGAAATTTTCCACCACGGCGAATTTTTGAAAGGGGTAGGGTCCGAACAGCCCTTCGTAGAATCGAATGAAGCGCTCGACGGCGGCCAGATAGCCGTCCGAGAGGTGTCGGCTCTGGGGGAAGAGATAGGTGGCTGCGGTGATCTCCCCGACGGCGCGCTCCCGAATCTCATATGGTCCGGCAGAAAGGGCGATGGGCTCCGCCATCGCGGGGATCTCCCATGTGGATACGGTCCTGCGGCCTTCGGTGCGATGCCCCAGCGATTTTCCGGCGGTGACGGCGACCATGCCCTGGGGCGCCGTCACCGTCAATCGAAAAGCAGCGGTGGGCGCATCCACGACCGGATACCACCCTGCACCGCCCAGGAGAAAAACGCCGCTATCCGTGATCGTTCCGGTGACGCCGTAGCCGGGATTGTCGGTGTTGGCGGGCATGACCGGCACCGGATCCTGGAAGCGCCCATCATAGTGGATCTCGACGACGATGTCCCGTCGCCCCTGCTCCCCAGGCAGCGGGACTTTGATACGGCCCGCCCGGCGACGGAATTCCGCCGGCGATCCGTCCACGCGGACCGCCCGGACCTGCGCTTCCGGAGAGAGGGAGAGCAGGAGCTCCCGGAGGCCGGACTGGCGGATCGTGATCCGGTCCGTGCCGGTAAGGCGGTGTTCTGACGGCAGGATCCGGACCTGGAGGTCGTGGTGGACCACAGGGCCGTTCGTAATGGTATCCGACGCCTCGCCGCCGCAGGAGAGAAGCAGTCCCGCCACGATCGGTGCCGATAGGAGCATCGATGAACAAAGGATCAGACGAAAACGCGACAGGGGCATGGCAAGCCTCTAAAATTTGACGTTCAAGTATCGATTCAGCATGGAAGAAATATAATCCGGAAACAAGACATGTCAAATTAAGTTAGGATGTTAAGCAGATCAATCCTTGAATGGGGCGCCGCTTTCTGTTAAATATGCAAGGGATTGCCAGTGCAGGGGTCCGGCCGGCTGCCTGGGTCATCCACCCCCGGGAATTCATCTCTTTTGCGGAGAGACTATCGGTGAAGGGTACCATTTTCAATTACCAGAGATATGCGCTCCACGACGGGCCGGGCATCCGGACCACTGTCTTCCTGAAGGGGTGCCCCCTCGGGTGCTGGTGGTGCCACAACCCCGAAGGCATCCGTCCATCCCCGGAGCGAATCGCCACCACCATCCCTTCCGGGGGCTCCGCCCGTGCCAAGGCATCGGTGATCGGGTTCGCAGCGGATGTTGCCGACGTCATGGCGGAGGTGGAAAAGGATGTCGTCTTCTATGACGAATCCGGGGGCGGCGTGACCTTCTCCGGCGGCGAGCCCCTGTACCAGCCGGCGTTCCTCGAGACGCTCCTTGCCGCATGCCGGGAGCGCGACATCCACACCGCCGTCGACACCTCCGGCCATGCCCCGCCCGATGTTTTCCGGAAGATGCTCCCGGCGGCGGACCTCTTCCTCTACGATCTCAAGGTCATGGATCCGGTGCGGCACCGGGAACTCACCGGCGTGTCCAATGGATGGATCCTTCAAAACCTGAAAACGCTTTCGGAACGCAGCACCGCCGCCGTCCTGAGATTTCCCGCCATCCCGGGGCTGACCGATACACCGGAGAATGTCCGCGCCGTGGCGGCATTCGTGCGCGACCTGGAGACCATCCAGAACATCGCCGTGCTTCCCTATCACCATACCGGGGAAGGCAAATACCGCAGGCTTGACGTCCCCAACCCAATGGCGGGGGTCATGCCGCCGGACGCAGCGGCGCTGGAGCGTATCCGTGCCCAATTCGAATCATTCGGCCTCACGGCCGTCATTGGCGGATAGGAGGAGGAGAGCATATATGAACGAGCGGATCCATCGATTGAGACAGGAGAGCCTCGCCGCCAGGGAGAGCCTATCTCCCGAGCGTGCCATGCTGGTCACGGACTTCTACCGGTCCGGCATCGCCCAGAAAGCGTCGGTTCCGGTGCAGCGGGCCCGCTGCTTCAAGCATATCCTGGAGAATAAATCCCTCTGGCTTGGCGAAGGGGAGGTGATTGTCGGCGAACGTGGCCCTTCCCCCAAAGCGACGCCCACCTACCCGGAGATCTGCATCCACAGCGAGACCGACCTTGAGATGATCCAAACCCGGGAGAAGGTCTCTTTCGCGGTGTCGGCGGAGACGAGGGCGGCCTACCGGGAGACGGTGATCCCTTTCTGGTCCGGCAAATCGATCCGGGAGCGGATCTTCGAGGAGGTCCCGGACGACTGGAAAGCCGCCTACCGGTCGGGCGTCTTCACCGAGTTTCAGGAGCAGCGGGCCCCCGGTCACACGGTCCTCGGGGACGTGATCTACCGAAAGGGATTCTCCGACCTGAAACAGGAGATTGACGAAGCCCTGGCCGGCCTCGACTATTTCTCGGACCCCGGGGCCTACGCCCGGAAGCAGCAGCTCTCTGCCATGGCCATCGCCGCAGACGCCCTCATGGCATACGCCCGGCGCTATGCCGACCTTCTCGAGGAACGCGCAGCGGTCGAGGTCGACCCCGGGCGCCGGGAGGAGCTCCGTCAGATGGGCCGCATCTGCCGCCGGGTTCCGGCCCGCGCCCCCCGGACCTTCTGGGAGGCCCTCCAGTACTACTGGTTCGTTCACGTCGGGGTCATCACCGAGCTGAACCCCTGGGATTCCTTCAACCCCGGCCGTCTCGACCAGCACCTCTATCCCTTCTACCGGCGGGAGACGGCGGCGGGGACCCTGACGCGGGAGCGGGCCCGGGAGCTGTTGTCCGCCTTCTGGATCAAGTTCAACAACCATCCATCGCCGCCCAAGACCGGCGTCACCGCCAAGGAGAGCAACACCTACACCGACTTCGCCCTGGTCAACCTGGGCGGCCTGACGCGGGAGGGCGACGACGGGGCCAATGAGTTGAGCTACCTGATCCTCGACGTCGTCCAGGAGATGCGGCTTCTCCAGCCGAGCGCCATGGTGCAGCTCAGCCGGAAGAACCCAGACCGGCTCCTCAAACGAGCGCTCCGGATCGTCAAGACCGGCTATGGCCAGCCGTCGATCTTCAACACCGACAGCATCGTTCAGGAGCTGGTCCGCCAGGGGAAAACCTTGGAAGACGCCCGGGAGGGTGGCGCCAGCGGATGCGTGGAAAGCGGGGCGTTCGGCCGGGAGGCCTATTTTCTCACCGGATACT
>CAJXSB010000278.1 GCA_913060435.1 uncultured Desulfococcus sp. | reverse complement strand
GAAGAGATCGGCTACTGCCGGCTTCCGGAAGCCGTTGCCGAACTCGCCATGAACGCAACGGCGGAGATCCAGTAGCCGATAACGCCGCATTGGCGCTTCTGCAGGCCGGGCAAGGTCGCTGCCTTGAACAACCCTGCCCTTGCCCGGCCTGCCCGGTAACCGATTATGGGATATAAACATCGGCTCAACCTTCGCGATATTGAATGTTCTCTGAGAAAGGTTCAGGCAGAATTTCATAAACTCAACGCCATCCTCAAATCCCGTCGAGATCCACTCGAGGATCAGATTATCGACAACATGATGGCCGGGTATGCTTATGTCGACCAGCTGCTGGAAGAAAAGGCCGACATCTTTAAAGAGAAAAACGTTGATAAACTTCTCGAGATCAACCACATCGTCCTGTGCGGCTCCATGGAAACCGTGCGAAAGGAGCACACCAAGCATCTCCGCGCCACAAGCGAACGATTCTATCGCCAGGCAGGCTGCAACATCTATGACGTTCTGAAATGGGTGAAGAAGAACCGGAAAGAATCCGAATGGCGCGTCAGCGCCGGCGTATATATCAACATTCTGAGCCAGCCGCAGCTGTTTATTGAAGGAAACCATCGGTCAGGTGCGCTGATCATGAGCTATCTCCTCAGCCGAAAAGGGAAAGACCCTTTTGTGCTCAGCCTTGAAAACGCCCTCTCCTATTTCGATCCGTCAACCGTTGTCAAGGAATCGAGCCGGTCGTTATACACCCAGTTGATCAAGCTGCCGAGGATCGAAAAGAAATTCGCGAAATTTCTGAAAAACCAGTCTGAAAAGAAATATCTGGTGTAAATGGTGGACCGGCATCATATTTTACATTGAACGAATACCATCAAAAGGAGTCATCATGCCAGAAGCATTACCATTCATGAAAGGTACGGCCGGGATGCCATCTACGGAGAATCTCCTCGCCTACTGGAACGAAACCCTGCAGCGCTCCATGGACTTAGCAGATTTCATCCAGAAACGGAGCGAACACTTTCACAGATCCATCACGGAGGGCCAGCAGAAACGCACATCCGACACGGCCTCGAAGAACTGGGTCCAGGACACCGTCGACTACCTGCTCGATACCGGGCAGCGCAGCGTGCTCTTCATGGACATCCTGCGCAAGCGAGGCAACCTTTTTCTGGAAACCACCCAAAAAGGGCAGCGGCCGGTGTTGACCTTCGACTACAAGATCATCATGGACGGCAAAAGCCTGCCGCGCCCGGTCAACCATGACCTCGCGCTGATCATTCCGGAGAAGGAGGTGACCATCGATCCGGAAAAACGACCCATCGTGGTTGTCGACCCCCGGGCCGGACACGGGCCCGGCATCGGCGGATCCAAGCAGGATTCTGAAATCGGCATGGCACTGAAACACGGACACCCGGTCTATTTCATCCTCTTCTATCCCGATCCGGAGGCTGGACAGACCTATGCGGATGTGAAAGATGCCCAGGCGCGCTTTGTCGAAGAGGTGCGGATCCGGCATCCCCATGCGGAGGAGCCGGCGCTGATCGGAAACTGTCAGGCCGGATGGGCCGTGGCGCTGCTGTCGGCCGATCGCCCCGACATCACCGGTCCTCTCGTCTTGAACGGCTCTCCCCTCTCCTACTGGTCCGGGGTGGACGGCCAGAATCCCATGCGCTACCGCGGGGGGCTGATCGGCGGCACCTGGATGACCTCGCTCCTCTGTGACCTGGGCAACGGGAAGTTCGACGGCGCGAACCTGGTGATGAATTTTGAAGACCTGAATCCGGCCAACACCTACTGGACAAAGCAGTACAATGTCTGGTCCAAGGTCGACACGGAGGAGAAGCGCTATCTCAACTTCGAGAAATGGTGGAATTCCTACTTCACCATGAACGCAGAGGAGATCCACTTCATTGTCACCAATCTGTTCGTGGGCAACCGTCTTGAAACGGGCGAGATCGAGCTGCAAAAAGGCAGGAAAATCAATTTGAAGAACCTCCAGGATCCGGTGCTGGTCTTCGCATCGAAAGGCGACAACATCACACCGCCCCAGCAGGCCCTCAACTGGATCGCCAAGGTCTATGGCAGCGTCGACGAAATCAAGCGCTGTCAGCAGGTCATCGTCTATCGCGTCCATGACAAGATCGGGCATCTCGGCATCTTCGTCTCCGGAAAGGTGGCGCAGAAGGAGCACAAGGAATTCGTTGAACACATCGACAACCTCGACTTTCTGCCCCCGGGGCTCTATGAGCTGGTCATCGAGGAGGGCGAAAAGATCATAGAGGAGAATGGTGAGGAGATACGCCTCACGGATTTCATCACCCGGTTTGAAGAACGCGATATCTCCGACATTCTTGCGCTGGACGACGGCTTCGAGGATGAAGCGGAATTCGTAACCGTCGCCGCGGTGTCCGAATTCAACGAAAGGGCCTATCAGACCAGCGTCCGCCCCTGGATCCGGCTGTGGAGCAACGATGCCACGGCGGAATTCATGAAGTGGATGCACCCGATGCGGGTATCCCGTTACCTGTTCTCCGACAGCAACCCCTTCATGCTCCCCTTCAAGGAGATGGCGGCATATGTCAAGGATCATCGAAAACCCACCGACAACAGCAACCCTCTCACGGCAATGGAGCAGCATGCCTCCGGACATATCTCGGCCTTCTGGAACCTTTTCCGGGATGTCAGGGATGCAACGGATGAATTCCTCTTCAAGAGCATCTACCGCAACCCATGGCTCCTGGCCGCCTTCCCGTCCGCATCGACGGAGCAGCATGACTCGACTTCTCGTTCGCCCGAAAAAATGAGCGAGCAGGAAAGGGAGATTTGGATCCATAAAATCAACAAAGGCGGGATCCAGGCGGGCATCGTCCGCGTCATCGCCTCCATGGCAGGGGCCGACCGCGTCTTTGACGAGCGGGAATTCGAGGCAGCCGCAAAAGTGGTTCGGGAGAGTACTCGCTTTGAAGGGATGCCCCTGGGTGAGTTCAAGCAGCTCTGCAAGGAACAGGCCCGCATCCTGCAAATCGATGAGGATCGTGCCCTGAATGCACTGACATGGCTGCTTCCCCAGCAGGCACACCGAAAGGAAGCCTTTGCAGTGGCGGAAAAGATCGCTGCCGCGGATTTTGTTCTGGTGGATGAGGAAAAGGCGCTGCTGGAGCGACTGCAGAAACTTCTCCAGATCGAAGTTGAGGAAAATAACCCTGAAAATGAGGCATCCTCTGACGCGGAGGTCGCTGCGGCGGAAGCCTGATAGCAGCCCTTTGCCGGCAAAAACGTTGAAGACAGCAGAAGACGCCTGCATACGTCAACGCGCCGGGGCCGACGAAACGTCGGTCCCGGCGCCAATTGTTTCCGCTCCGGAAAGGGCCTCTTAACCCAGCCTGGAGACCGCCACGCTTTCCGCTCTCACCTACTCCGGAGAAACGAGGAAGCTACTCGCCAAAGACACCCAATACCGTATCATGATGCAGCAGACTGATGAAAGGCCGCCGTTTGGCGGCACCCCTTCGATACAGACCCATTCGGACCATTTCTTGGTATGCGGGCTTGGAAGCCTTGGCCAGCACTGCGTTGCCAACCTGAAAAAGTTCGGCGTCCGTGTCAGCGCCATTGACCGGGTTCCCTATACCATCTGGGAAATCGAATCGGTCCCGGAGGTGCTGGATCGTATGCTGGTGGGAGACTGCCGGCATCCCACGGTCCTCGATGAAATAGAGGTATGGAAGTACCGGACCATCCTGTTTCTCACCAGCGATGACCGGATCAACATTGAAGCGGCATTTGAAGCCCGGCTTCGAAATCCCTCGGCACGTCTGGTCGTCCGATCGGGAAAAAGAAACCTCAACGCTCTCCTCCAGACAGAGCTTGGCGATTTCATCGCCCTGGAGCCCAAGGAGCTCACCGCCTCCGCATTTGCCCTGGCAGCATTCAGCGACCGAATGCCGGCGAGCTTTCCACTGGAAAACCGCCAGGCTCGTGTCATCATCCACCACGTAGCTGAAGACGATCGACTGGCAGGAACAAAGCTCGGCAGACTCAATTCCAACTGGCGGCGGGTGATCAGCCACCGCGCCGGCCGGCAGCCGCCGCACGAGCACCTATTTTTTGAGTGGAGCGCCAGCCATGAAATCCAGGAGGGCGACACCGTCGTATGGGTCGAAGCGTTGTCCGCAGACCGGCAGAAGGCTGCAGCAGCTCAGTCGTCGCCTTACGCCGCGCTCCGGATCGGCTACCGCAGTACCGGGAGACTGATTCAGAAACTGGCGCATTGGGCGGGGCGACGGCTTCACCCCAGGATTCATCATCAGTTTCAGCGTCTGGTTCTGCTCTGCGGAGCATCCCTGCTCGGCTTCCTGTTGGTCGGCAGCTTCCTGTTTTACCACTTTGGTCCGGAACTAGGGGTAAGGGACGCATTTTTTGCGACCGCCTGCCTCCTGATCGGGGGATACCCCGACCTTTTGGGCAGTGAATTTCACTTCGAACTGAAGATGCCCTGGTGGTTGAGGCTCTTCGGCCTGATGCTCGGGGTCACGGGAACGGTGTTCGTGGCTGTCCTGTATGCCTTGATCACCCAGAGTCTGATCACCGCCCGCCTGCGATTCCTGAAACGGCCCGGTGTGTTTCCCCATGGCCACGTGGTCGTCATCGGGCTGGAGGTGTTCGGGAAGCGCGTCGTCCGGCGCCTGCATGACCTGAGTGAGCGCATCGTCGGCATTGAGGTCAATGAAGCGGCGTCGGAGCCCATTGATGCGATCGCCCTGCTGACGCTTAACAAACACCATATCCATAAAACCCTGCATCAGGCCAACGTCCATACGGCCAAGAGTGTCATGGCGGTCACCAGCGATGAAATGGAGAACCTGGAAATGACCCTCATGGCGCAGCGCGCCAATCCATCCGCCAGATTTGTGGTCCGTACCTACAACCCCCGCTTCTCCAGCAACCTGGAAAGGCTTTTCCCGGTGGCAAAGGTATTGTGCGTATCTGCCCTGGCTGCCGAGGCTTTTGTCGCCGCCGCCTTTGGGGAAAAGGTCCCCCAGATTTTCCGTTTGGAAGATCAGACCATTATTGTTACAGAATATGATATCGAGAAGGGCGACACTCTGGATGGACTGCTGCTTTCGGAGGTGGCATACGGATATCGTGTGGTACCCATCCTCCACATCAGCCGCGCCCAGGGCAGCCGGGATTGGATGCCCTCCGACGACAGTCGCCTGTCCCCAGGAGACCGGCTCTTTGTCCTGGCCACCATGAACGGGCTGCGGCGCATTGAGCTCGGTCGCATGCTGGAGCGTCGCTACGTCGTCCACGTGGTGGGGCTGCGCCATACGCTGATGACCCATGCCAATTTCGAGGGGGCCAACGTGATCGCCCGGATATCGGGTTGCGACATTTCACTGGCACGGGATTTAATGAAGCATCTGCCCGGGGATCTGGCCCATCCTGTCTATTACCAGCAGGGCGTGATGATTGTCGAAAATCTCCGGCGAAACATGATCAATGCAACGCTTGTGAGACGATCCTGAACAGACACCGACGGCTCGCGGATCGCTGCCGGCAGACCTCTGCTGGACATCCTTTCCGCTGGCGCTCCTGAGACTGCAACAAGAAAGGCCCTGATTGGATGAAATCAAAGGCGAAAATCTTCATCGCATGCGGCGAGAACCTGCTCTTTTCTATCAAACGGTCCCCCGGGAAGCCCTGGAAGGATCGAAAGCTCGAGCTGCTGGGAGGGGGCATTGATACGGATGAAGCGCCTTTCCAGGGGCTGATTCGAGAACTTGTCGAGGAAGAAATGTCCGGCACACTGGCCCGAAGGGCTTCCCGGAAGATCGACAGGGTCCGGAGGGTATTCGTCGGGGACGAGCCGCACTTTATCTACGACATGACCATCACGCCCCAAGAGATCGATGATATCCGTATGGACGCCGTCGAAAGCTATGGCTACGTGCTGCTTCACCAGAGCGAAATCTCGGATGATCCGATTCGATTCACCCCGAAAACCCTCCAGATCTTCAGAGCACTCGGCCTGATAGAAGCATAGGCGCCGCAGGTGTTGACCATGATACGCCGAGCCGGCCTGTGGCCGGCTCGAATCTTGTCACGAGGGGAGAGCTGCGCTCTGCCACAGAGACATGGATGCCGTCAGCAGCAGAGAAAAAATGCCGCCCGTATGGGAGCTCCTGCTATCTGGCCATGATGTCGACACCTGTGTCGATGGGGTAGACCATGCCCGTCACCGATCTGTTTTCCAGTACACTCAAGGCCAGCCTGGCCACGTCCTGTTTTCGCACGTTGGCTTTCAGCGGCGATCTTTCTTTCTCCCTCTCCAGAATATCGAGGCTGTTGCCGATCTTTCCCAGAGAATAGGTCCGGACAAACCCGGGGGAGATGGCGTTTACCCGGATTTTCTTTGCGCTGCCAAGGGACTGTGCGAGGCCGCGAATG
>CAJXSB010000277.1 GCA_913060435.1 uncultured Desulfococcus sp. | reverse complement strand
TTCGACCTGCCGCAGCGGCTCTTCGATGCCTCCGAAGTTTGACTGCTGCGGACCTGAAGCCACGGGCGCAGAAAACACGGCGGATCAGCATACCAAAATCGTATGGCCTCCCTGCGGCAGCCGTCGAAAAGGACATGAAACATCGGCGATAATGTGGTAAACTTAATTTTAGAGATTCATTCAAAACCGCAACAATCAAGAAAGGACGGAGGATGAGAAAAATCGCGATGCTGGTGATCCTGGGATGGATGATGACAGGCGGATTGGCCCTTTCGGCCGATGGCGAAACGCTGTTCCAGGAAGAGGGCTGCATGCGGTGCCACAAGGCCGAGGGCAAGTCTCGGATCTACCCCAGCCTGCCCGAGATCGCCGCGGCCTATGACGGCAAATCCGAGCAGCTGCTGCAGTACCTCAACGGCGAGACCGAGGCCATCATGCGACCGGATACGGCGAAGTTGATGAAACCCCACCTCGAAAAGACCAAAAGGCTGAATGTGGTCGAGCGAAAGGCCATGGCCGACTACATGATGACCTACGCCGAATAGGCAGAAACAAGCTGACATTGAAGCGCCGGAGGCCGATTCCTCCGGCGTTTTTTGATTCCTCCTGCTGCTGCACCCGAACTCCCCGGGATTTTCCCCGATTCAGCCTTGATATTCACCAAGATCGTACCAATTATTGATTAGTTAAACTTTCGAGTTTCATGCGCCGGTGATCTCCTCACATCCATCGCATGAACGAATCTCGAAAGTTGCGTAGGTATATTCGGGATGATGACGGTCGCAAATTAGCTGCTACAACCGGGCGCAATGCTGTGCCTGATTACCATGCAAAGGAGATGATGCAATGCTCAGCGCAAAGATGAACGATGCTCTCAATGAACAGATCAACAAGGAAATGTACTCCGCCTACCTCTATATGTCCATGTCGAACCAGTCGAACGAGATGGGGCTCAAGGGGTTTGCCAACTGGTTCATGGCCCAGTACCATGAAGAGATGTACCATGCCATGAAGATCTACGAATACATCGCCCGGCAGGGCGGCAAGATCACCCTCAAGGCCATTGACGAGCCTCCGGGGGAGTTCGCTTCGGCCCTGGACATGATGACCAAGACCCTCGAGCACGAACAGTTCGTCACCCGATCGATCAACGACCTGATGGAGACGGCCATCGCCGAAAAGGACCACGCTACCCAGATCTTTCTGCAGTGGTACGTCACCGAGCAGGTCGAAGAGGAGGAGAACGACAACGATATCATCGCCCAGCTCAAGCTCGTCAAGGAGAGTCCCCACGGCCTGATGATGATCGACCGCGACCTGGCCGGCCGCATGACCACGGTGCCTACGGACTTCAGCAAGGGCGTAGGCGGAGAGGAGTAGTACTTCCAGCCTTTCCGCCGTGATCCCGCCGGCCTCGTGTTCCATCGGTTCGGGCGCGAGCGCCGGCCGCCACAGCCCAAGCCCTCTCGCCCGGGCCCGGTCGGAGCTGGGCCTCTTCAAACCGACCGGCCCGGCTTCCCGCCCTGACGCCCTCCTGCCGCCGGGCGCCAGGCCCCACCCACGAACAGGAGAAGACGCCATGAACGCTTATGCCGGTATATGGATCGATCACGAAAAAGCCTATATCTGCATGCTGAAGAAGGTGGATACGGTCTACGACATTGACGAGGACCAGTGCAGCGTCGCCCTCGTCGAATCGGATGTGGAAAGCCACATCCGCTCCACCGGCGGCTCCCGCGCCAAGAAAACGCCCTACGGCCCCCAGGACATCGCCGACGACAAGAAACTCGACCGACGCCGCCGGGACCAGCTGGACGACTTCCTGGATACGGTCATCCGGAAGATCAAAAAAGCCCGAAAGATCTATATTTTCGGCCCGGGGATGGCCAAAAAGGAACTCAAGAAGAAAATCGACGAGGACAAGACGCTGGCGGAAAAGGTGGCCGGTATGGAAAACGCCGACAAGATGACCCGCAGCCAGATGGTCGCACACGTCAAATCCTTCTACAGCGACTGATCGCCATCCTCCCCGCGGTGCCCGGCCGCAGCGCGGCGGACGGCGGGCAGCTTGAGCGCCTCCAGTATGGCCGTACATAGAATGGTCGCCATCAGGCCATAGGCCAGTCCGACCATGCTCACGGGCTGAAACTGAAACAACGCCTGGAAGAACGGGCTGAACAGCACGAGGAGGAGCATGGCGATCGTGCCCCCGCTGATCCACCAGAGCGCCGGGTTGGGGACCCGCAGCGTCGACGGGATGAAACGGGTGGCGGACCGATTGGTGAAGATCAGGGCCAGATTGGAGAGAACCAGGGTCATGAAGGAGAGGGCCCGTGCCGCCGGGACCCCATGGGCGGCCATGGACCACCGGTAGACGACGACCACCGCCGCCAGGATCACGAGCCCCTGGACCAGGCTGAAGAGGACGGAGCGCCGCCCGAAGAGCGGCGCCGACAGGCCCCTTGGCGGATGGGTCATGCAGTCCTCCTCGGCCGCCTCGGCCTCGAAGATGACCGAGCAGGCCGGATCGATGATCAGCTCGAGAAAGACGATATGGACCGGGAAGAGCGCCAGGGGCCACTCCATCAACACCGGAATCAGGGACATGCCGGCGATGGGGACATGGACGGAGAAGATGTAGCGCATCGCCTTCTTGAGGTTGTCGAAGATCCTTCGCCCCATGCGGATCGACTTGACGATGGAGGCGAAATCGTCGTCCAGCAGCACCAGGGACGCGGACTCCCTGGCGACATCTGTCCCCCGCCCGCCCATGGCAACGCCGATATGGGCGGCCTTGAGGGCCGGAGCGTCGTTCACGCCGTCGCCGGTCATGGCCACTACCGCGCCGGACGCCTTGAGGGCTTTTACCAGTCGAAGCTTCTGTTCCGGCACCATTCGGGCGAAGATGTTGACGTCGCGGATGCGCCGGGCCAGCGCCGGATCGCTCATCCGGGCCAGCTCGGGCCCGGTGACCCCGTCTTCGGGATTCGCCAGGCCGATCCGCCGGGCGATATTCCGGGCCGTACCCGGATAGTCCCCGGTGATCATGATGGTCCGGATGCCGGCGTCGTAGCACTCCTGCACGGCCTCGGCAACGCCGGGGCGGACCGGGTCCACGAGGCCCAGGAGGCCGATGAACCGGAAAGGAAAGGCGTGCTGCTCACCGGGAAGGGCCGACGTCTTGAACCGGGCCCCGGCCACGCCGATGACGCGCCTTCCCCTTTCGCTCAAGGCCTCGATGGCCGCTTCGATGGCCGCCGTTTCGCCCGGGCTGAAATGGCAGAGGTCGGCGATCGCCTCCGGCGCCCCTTTGGCCGCGATGACCAGATCATTTCCATCCGCAGACCGCCAGACCCGGGACATGGCCAGGAGGTCCCGCGACAGCGGATATTCCCGCAGCAGCTCCCAGTCGTCGTGAAGATGTTCGGTGTTGGCGAGGGTCGCCTCTCCCAGGGACTTCATCGCCTTTTCCATGGGGTCGAAGGGGTCGGACGGGCTGGCCAGGAGACTGTACTCCACGACCTCGTGAAATGCCTCGGGTAGCGATTCGGCAGCATCCGGCACCGTCATGAACCGACCGTGGGCGTAGAGGTCGCTCACCGTCATCCGGTTCATCGTCAGGGTGCCGGTCTTGTCCACACAGAGGACCGACGCCGCGCCGATGGTCTCCACCGCCGACATCCGCCGGGTCAGCACCCGGTGGTGCGAGATCCGCCATGCGCCCAGGGCCAGAAAAATGGTCATCACGACCGGGAACTCCTCCGGCAGCATGGCCATGGCCAGGGAAAGGCCGGCCAGAAAGCCGTGGAGCCAGTCCCCCCGGGTGACCCCGTAGACCACCACCACCACCGTACAGAGGATCCCCCCCGCGAGCGCCACCCGGCGCACCAGCCGTCCGGTCTGCTGCTGCAGCGGTGTGTCCTCGGGCGCCAGGGTCTGCAGGGCCCTGCCGATCTTGCCGATTTCGGTGGCAAGCCCCGTGGCCATCACCCGGGCGATCCCCTGGCCACCCACCACCAGGGCGCCGGAGTATACAAACGGAAGGTCGTCGCCGCCCGGCGGCCCCATGCGGTCCGGCGCCTCCTCCGCCGCCTGTTTGCGGACCGGCACGGATTCGCCGGTGAGAAGCGACTCGTCCACCGACAGGTTGACAGCCGAAACCACCACGGCATCCGCAGCCACCCGGTCGCCCTCCTCCAGGAGGATCAGATCCCCCCGCACCACCTCCCGCCCGGGGATGCGGATCTTCTCGCCGTTCCGGATCACCAGGGCCCGGGGGCTGGAAAGGTCCCGCAGGGACTCCAGCGCACGCTCGGTCTTGCGCTCCTGGTAAAAGGTGATGCCCATGACGACAAAGACGAATCCCAACAGCATCAGGGCCTCCTGGACCTCGCCCGACAGGAGGTAGATCAGACCGCAGGCCAGCAGCAGCAGGAACATCGGCTCCCGGACCACCTCCAGCGCGATGTCCCAGATCTTTCGCTTTTGGGTGGATGGCAGCTCGTTATAGCCGTCCCCCGCGAGCCGCTCTCGAACCGCCGCATCCGTCATGCCCAAGGCGAGCCATTCCCCCGAATGATCCATCGATCCCCCTTCCCCGCCTACTGCATCAGGCGCTTTGCCTCTTTTTTTATCGCTTTTTCTCACAGAATGCAAATGTGACGTCAGCGCCGCCGCCGGCATCCGGCCATAGACCAGCATCTTTCCTGCATCCCTTGCGATGGCGTCGCCGCCACCGCCGTGCTGCGGGATGGACCTCCCCCGGACCTTCGGCTTGATTCTGTTCGGGGAGATGCCTATTTTGAAAATATTATGGAAACATAGCAGAAAAGGGGAGGTTTCGATGCCTGAAGAATATCATGATGTTGTCGTCCTCGGCACCGGTCCTGCCGGGCTGCAGGCGGCGATCCACGCTGCACGCGCCAAGGTTTCGGTGCTGGTGATGGGCCGAAAGGCCAGATCGAGCCTCTACCGGGCCCACATCGAAAACTACTGTTCCCTGGAGAAGGCGACCGGCGAAGAATTCCTCCGGCAGGGGATCCAGCAGGCGGAGGGCTCGGGCGCCCGTTTCCTCACCGAGGACGTGGTCGGGATCACCGCGGCGGATGGCGGCTATACCATCCAGACCGAAAGTGAACGCGCCCTGCATACGCGATCCCTGGTCATGGCCATGGGCATCACCCGCAACCGCCTGGGGGTGCCGGGAGAGAAAGCGCTTCTCGGCCGTGGGGTGAGCTACTGCGTCGACTGCGACGCCGGATTCTACAAGGAGGTCCCGGTGGCCATCGCCGGGGGTGCCTCGGGAGCGGTTTCGGGCGCGCTGACGCTGCTCTTCTACGCCTCTGAGGTCCACCTGGTCTGCGACGCACTGGAGGTCACCGACCGGCTCGAAGAGCAGATACGCGCATCCAACGTCCAGATTCACGAAAACCGGAAGATTCAGGAAATTCTGGGTCAAGACGCGGTGGAGGGGGTGGCGCTGGACAACGGCAGCCGGCTGCCCGTACAGGGCCTCTTCATCGAGACCGGGGCCAAAGGTGCCGTTGAACTGGCCGCCACCCTGGGCGTCGCCCTGGACGCTGAAAAGTACAAATACATCCTGACGGACAAGGAGCAGCATACCAACGTTCCAGGAATCTTTGCGGCGGGAGACATTACGGGGCCGCCGTGGCAGGTGGCCAAGGCGGTGGGGGAAGGCTGCGTGGCGGGACTCTCTGCGGCGAAGCACGCCAAAAAATTCAGATAGGGCGGATCATTCGTGTACGAGTTGTTTGCAGGATCCGCCGGAGGAGGTCGAGATGCTCAAAGACACGGTCGAAAGTTTCGGATGGGTTTCACGTCTGTTCCACTGGGTCATTGCCTTGATGGTGCTGGGAATGCTCGCAGGAGGCCTGCTGCTCGGCTTCCTGCCCGGGGGCGGGTTCAAGTCGCTGATCGTGGGGCTGCACAAATCCACGGGGGCGGCCATCCTCGTGCTCATGATCTTCCGGCTGTGGTGGCGCTACATCAACCCGCGGCCCCGGGACCTGGGGCCCAACGCATTTGAAAACCAGCTGGGACGCCTGATGCACGTATTCCTCTATGTCCTCGTCCTGCTGCAGCCGATCTTCGGCATTCTCATGTCCCAGGCCTTTGGATCTCCGGTGCGGGTCTTCGGCCTGTTCACCCTTCCGTCCATCATCGGCAGGAGCGATGCCGCCGGCGCAGTCTTCAGCCAGATGCACACCATCACCGCCGTCCTCCTCGCCATCGCTGTGGCCGTGCATATCGCCGCCGCCCTGAAGCACCATTACGTCGATCAGGATCGGACCTTGATGCGGATGATCTCGGGAAAATGATCCATTAGGAAAACGCTATGATGCATGAATTCAAAGGATTCGAGATTGATGCCGGCGGCGACGTTCCCGAGCCTCTCCGATATCACGTGGGTTTGCTCGGCCATA
>CAJXSB010000276.1 GCA_913060435.1 uncultured Desulfococcus sp. | reverse complement strand
TTCTGCTACCATCCGGCCCTTGGGGCCGTCGGTGCCTGCCGCGTCTGCGCCGTCAAGGTGCTCGAGGGTCCGGCCCGGACAACGGGCATCCAGATGAGCTGCATGCTGGACGCACAGGACGGCATGGTCGTATCGACCACCGACGCCGAGGCCGCTGATTTTCGCCGGCACATCATTGAGTTTCTCATGCTCCATCATCCCCATGACTGCCCGGTCTGCGACGAAGGGGGCCATTGTCTGCTCCAGGACATGACCATTTCGGGCGGGCACGGGATCCGGCGCTACAAGGGGAAGAAGCGGACCCATCGCGACCAGGATCTCGGCCCGCTCCTCCAGCACGAGATGAACCGCTGCATCCAGTGCTACCGCTGTGTCCGGTTTTACCGGGAATACGCCGGGTACGACGATCTCGGCGTCATGGGTATCGGCTCCCGGGTATACTACGGGCGCTTTGAAGCGGGCACGCTTCAGAGCCCGTTCTCCGGAAACCTTGCCGACATCTGCCCCACGGGCGTTTTCACCGACAAGCCGTCCCGATACCGGGGACGCCGCTGGGATTTCGAGCGAACCCCTTCGGTCTGCATCCATTGCTCCCTGGGGTGCCACACCGTCGTATGCTCCCGCTACCGGGAAGTCATTCGACAGGAAGCCCGGTTCAGCCCGACGGTCAATGGCTATTTCATCTGCGACCGCGGCCGCCAGGGCTTCGCTTATGCCTCTTCCAAGGACCGACCCCGGTCGGCGATGGTCGGCGGCCGCCCTTCTTCCGTTGCCGATGCGGCATCGGAAGCCCGCTCCCGCATCGCCCGGCTCCAGCAGGCCCATGGCCCAGGGTCCATTGCCTGCGTGGGCTCGCTTCGCAGCAGCCTCGAAACCCAGGGGGCATGGAAAAGCGCCTGCAAGGCCCGGGGGTGGCAGGGGCCCGCATTCTTTCAGGATGACCGGGAGGGCGCCGCTGTTCTGGGCGCAGCCGCAGGGTTGGACCGGTCGTATGCGGTCTCCATGGTCGAGATGGAACAGGCCGACCTGATCATTCTGCTGGGGGCCGACCCCGTGAACGAAGCCCCGATGACGGCGCTGGCCATGCGCCAGGCAGCCCGGGCCGGCGCTCCCATCGTTGCCCTGGATCCACGGCCGATCGCTCTGCCCATGCCGTTTTCCCATATCCCGATCCCCGCAAGCGAGATTGGGACCGTTTTTGAAGCGGCGCTCGGGACATCCGAAAACGCGCCTGCCGACATAGCCGACGACATCGACCAGCTGCGGCAGGCGATGGACAACAGCCGGCGCCCGGTGATCGTCTGCGGGACCGATGTGGTACCGGCGTCGCTGCCGGCCGCCGCTGTCGCCGGTGCAGCGCGACTGGAGGCATCGGGCAAATCCCCTGGACTGTTCTACCTTCTGCCCGGGCCCAACGCCATGGGCGCGGCCCTTTTTGCTGACAAAGCGCCGACCATTGCGCAGGTTGTCGCCGACATCGAATCCGGCAGCGTCCGGGGGCTGGTGCTGGTGGAAAATCGACTGTTTCACCGATACCCGGACCGGCAGCGGCTGGAAAAGGCCCTGGCGATGCTGGAACTCCTGGTGGTTGTGGACTGCCTGAAGCCGGAGGGCGACCGCCGGCCCGACATTTTTCTGCCGGCCGCCACGGTCTTCGAGAGCGGAGGGATCTTCATCAACCAGGAGGGGAGGGCCCAGGAGATCGCCCCTTCCTTCAAGGGCGGGACCCCGCTCTCTCAGATCACGGGCGGGGATCATCCGCCGCGTGAGTTCACCCCAGGCACCCCCGGCGCCGGTCCCGAACCAGCGTGGTCGCTTGCCGCCCTGCTGACCGGAGATGCGGATGAGATGCCTGCAGCCCTGAGCGAACGCTGCCCGGCACTTTCCACCCTCGACGGGTGCCGCCCCTTCCCGGAGGAAGGGGTTCTCCTTGACAGAACCCTCGGGCTGGTGCCGGCCACGCCGATGCCGGTGGCGGACGATCCGCCGGCCGGAACAAGCCAGCTCGCGCTGGTTTTCACGGACTGGACGTTCGGCACCGAGGAGCTTTCCGTTCATTCCCCGAGCCTGGATGCGCTGGACCGGAGGCCGTATGCTGCCATGCACGAGGCAGATGCCGCTGAAATGGGTCTTTCGGACGGCGACATCCTATCGATCGAGGGGGGTGCCGGCAGGCTCCATATTCGCCTCAAAACCGATGCCGTCATGGCGCACGGTGTGCTGGTGATACCGAGGCATCACCAGATCCGGTGGCAGGTTTTCAAAACGGCGGTTCGGGAAATCGACCGTCGCAGAATTCAGAAAGCCTGATGCCGATACCATCTGAAAACCCCTCAAGACATGGACCGCTGAGCATATGTCGAACTGGATAGCCGGATTTATTGTATTGATGGTCAAGATTGCAGTGGTGCTGGGTGCGCTGCTGCTGTCGGCGGCCTACCTCGTGTGGGCCGAGCGAAAGCTTCTCGGCCGGCTCCAGGTCCGTCTGGGACCGAACCGGGCCGGCAAGTTCGGTCTGCTTCAGCCCATTGCCGACGCCCTCAAGATGCTGTGCAAGGAGGATATTGTCCCTTCGGCTGCGGACCGGGTCATTTTCCTGCTGGCGCCGGCGGTCGTGGCGCTGACGGCGCTGCTCATGTTCGCCGTAGTGCCATTTGGCCCGCCCATCGTCCTCTGGGGCCGGGAGGTCCCGCAGGTGGTTTCAGACATCAATGTGGCCCTGTTGTATGTCTTTGCCCTCTCGACGCTCGGGGTTTACGGCGTGGCGCTGGGCGGCTGGGCGTCCAATTCAAAATTTGCGCTGCTGGGGGGCATCCGCGGCGCGGCCCAGATGATCAGCTATGAGCTGGCCCTGGGGCTGTCGCTCATTCCCGTCGTCATGATGGCCGGCTCCTTCAGCCTGGTCGACATCGTCAACGCCCAGGCGGAGATGCCGTATATCGTATTTCAGCCCGTCGCCTTCGCCATCTTCGTCATCGCCGCCATGGCGGAAAGCAAGCGGATTCCCTTTGACCTTCCCGAGGCGGAGAACGAGCTGGGGGCCGGCTTCCATACGGAATACTCGGGAATGCGCTTCGGACTCTTCTTCATCGGCGAGTATGTTCATATGCAGGTGCTGGGGGCGCTCACCGCCGTCTTTTTTCTCGGCGGCTGGCGCGGCCCGCTGCTGCCGGGGCCGATCTGGCTCTTTATCAAGATCATCCTGGTCGCCCTGATCATGATCTGGATCCGGGGGACCCTGCCGCGGCTCCGATACGATCAACTCATGGCGCTGGGCTGGAAGGTCCTGATCCCGGCGTCCCTTGTCAACATCCTTCTCACCGGCGCGTTTCTGCTGGTATAAAGGCGAAGATATGGCAGACCTATTCGACGGCATCAAGGCCATCGGCACCGGCTTTTCCACCACCTTCAGGCATCTTTTCCGGCGGCCGATCACCGAAGAATACCCGGAGTACAAACGAGTCCTGCCCGAGCGCTCCCGGGCACGCATCATCCTGACCCGGAACCCCGACGGCGGGGAGCGGTGCGTCGCCTGCTACCTCTGCTCCGCTGTCTGCCCGGTGAGCTGCATATCGATGCAGTCCGCCGAGCGTCCGGACGGTCACCGCTATGCCAGGTGGTTCCGCATCAACTTCGGGCGCTGTATCTACTGCGGCCTCTGCGAAGAGGCCTGCCCGACCTCGGCGATCCAGCTCACCCCCGACTTCGAGAACTGCCGACAGGATATCCTGAGCCTCGTATTTGAAAAAGAGGACCTCCTGGTGGACCATTGTGGAAAGGATCCGGAGTACAATTTCTACCGGCATGCGGGCGTGGCCACACCCGACGGCGGCAAGGGCGAGCACATCGGTGAGGATGCACCGGTCAACATCAAGAGCAATTTACCATAAAGGGCCGACATGACGATCTATTCCACCCTTTTCTATCTGCTGGCGGTGCTGATCCTGGCGTCGACGGCCATCGCCGTGACCCGGCGCAACATGGTCCACGCCGTCATCTACCTGGTCATTTCGTTTTTCGGCAGCGCGCTTCTTTTCTACCTTTTCGGCGCACCCCTGCTGGCGGCGCTGGAGGTGATCATCTACGCCGGTGCCATCATGATCCTCTTTCTCTTCATCGTCATGATGCTCCGGATGGAAGGGCTGGAGGATCGCCTTTTTCCCCTGAAGCAATGGCTGCCCGCCGTCGGCGTCTGCTTTGTCTACGGTATGGTCCTGGTCATGCTGATCGTCTCCGACACCACCGACGCTCCGCCAATGCCGGCAGCAGCGGCAGCGCCGGCGACGTTCGGTCAGTTCCTGTTTCAACGGCACTGGCTGGCGATCGAGATCGTCTCCATGCTGCTGCTGATTGCACTGGTCGGCGTGCTGCGCCTGGGACGGGACGCCGGAGGAAAAACGCGGCCGGAAAGCGAGGTGGCCCAGTGATTGTACCCTATTCCCAAGTTCTGGTTCTGGCAGGCCTCCTTTTCCTGATGGGAATGTTCTGCCTGCTGTCGCGCCGCAACCTGATCATGATGGTCCTGGGGCTCGAGATCATGCTCAATGCGTCAGCGGTGGCCTTTGTGGGTGCCGCGCTCCGGTGGCAGCACCTGGACGGCCAGGCCGTGGCGATCTTCATCATTGCCGTGGCCGCAGCGGAGGTCTCCATCGGACTGGGGCTCATTGTCTGGATCTATCGCAGGACCGGCACCGTGGACGCCGGCTGCATCGAATCGGATGCCTGCAGGATTGACTGAACGGCGCCGTTGGCCGCCGTGACGAATCGAAAGACACGATGAACCAAGAGAAACGACCGGAGCACTGACAATGACAACGATTCTACAGACCGCTACCCCCCTGCCGGCCCCGAGCCTGTGGGCCGCGGCGGCGGCGTCCCTGCTGCCTTTCCTGGCGTTCGGACTCATCATGGTCTTCTTCCTCAGGAAGCCGAAATGGGCCGCCGGGATCGCCATCACGGCCATCACCGGGGCCCTGGCTGCATCCGTCCTTCTGTGGGTGCGGCACTGGGGCATGAGCGCTCCCGCAGAATGGTCCGCAACCTGGGCGCTTTCCGGCGACATAACGATTCCATTCGGCTTTCTCATCGATCCCCTGAGTCTGCTCATGATGGTCATCGTGGCCGTCATCTGCTTCCTGGTCCAGGTCTATTCCCTGGGATATATGGCCGGAGATCCCGGCTTCGGGCGCTACTATGGCTGCATGTCCCTTTTTGCCTGGGCCATGATCACCCTTTCGATTTCAGCGACCCTTCTGCAGCTCTACATCTTCTGGGAGCTGGTGGGCCTGGCCTCCTACCTGCTGATCGGCTTCTGGTTCGAGAAATTCAGCGCCAGCACCGCGGGCAAGAAGGCATTCGTGATGACGCGGCTGGGCGATGTCGCCTTTTTCATGGGGATCATCCTGATTCTGCTCCACCTGGGCAATGTCAACATCCGCGACATCAATGGACCCGGCGTGGCGCCGCTCATGCCGCCCGCCATGATCACCACGGCAGCGCTGCTGGTTTTCGGCGGCGTGATCGGCAAAAGCGCCCAGTTTCCGCTTCTCACCTGGCTCCCGGACGCCATGGAAGGCCCGACGCCGGTGAGCGCGCTGCTCCATTCGGCGACAATGGTGGCTGCCGGCGTCTTTCTGTTCGCCCGGATCCACCCCTTCTTCAGCTTGTCGGCAACCGCCATGACCGTCTGCCTCCTGGTCGGCACCGTCAGCATGCTGCTTTCATCGACCATGGCCATGGTCAGCCGGGATATCAAGCAGGTATGGGCCTATTCCACCATCAGTCAGCTGGGCTTCATGATCATGGGGCTCGGCGCCGGGGGCTATTTCGCCGGCGTCTTCCACCTGGCCACCCACGCGGGCTTCAAGGCCCTGCTCTTCCTGTGTTCGGGGGTCTTCATCCACGCCTACCACACCAACGATATGTACGAGATCGGGCAGAAGGAGGGCCGGTCCCTGCGGGTGCCCATGCTCTGCATGGTGATCGCTGCGGCCGCGCTCTCGGGGCTGCCGCCGTTTTCAGGATTTTTCAGCAAGGAGGCCATCATGGGCGTCCTGGCCGATCTGGATAATCCCGTGTGGCTCTGGGCGGCGCTTTTCGGGGCATTCCTGACCGCCTACTATACCTTCCGCCTGATTTTCATTATTCTCTTTCCCGGCAGGGGGGAGGATGCTGCCCAAGAAAAAGGCCACAGCCATGCACTCGACCCCAGGGAATACCGCGTCATGGCCGTTCCGCTGCTGGTCCTGGCAGCGATCACCCTGGTTCTGGGGCCCTTCGATCTGACGCTGGAAAGCTTTCTTGGTTTCGGCAGCGTCCATATCGGCGCACACCATGGCTGGCTGGTATACGCCGCACTTGGCGCCGCCGCTTCGGGCCTTGCGATTGCGTGGATCGAGTTTGGGCGGGCAGGGGCCGCCAAAGTCGGGTTTGTCGAGCGTGTTACTCCGCTCCGGGAC
>CAJXSB010000275.1 GCA_913060435.1 uncultured Desulfococcus sp. | reverse complement strand
CCGAAGTGACCGGGTCGAGTCCGGCGGAGGGTTCATCGAAAAAAAGGAAGTCGGGGTCCAGGGCCAGCGCCCGGGCGACGCCGGCCCGCTTCCGCATGCCGCCGCTGATTTCCGAAGGGTAATGGTCCTCAAACCCTGCGAGGCCGACCAATGCCAGTTTGAGAGCGGCCAGATCCCGGATCTCCCCGGGGCCGAGGCCGGTATACTCCCCCAGGGGCAGGCCGATATTCTCGACCAGCGTCATGGAAGACCAGAGGGCACCGCTTTGGTAGACGATGCCGAAGCGGCTGCAGAGGGCGGCTCGTGCTTCAGTGTCTGCGGACCAGAGACTGACCCCGTCGATCAGGACTTCGCCCGAAGAGGGCGCCTTGAGGCCGCTCATGCAGCGCATCACCGTCGTTTTACCGCAGCCGCTGGCACCCATGATCACAAAGATGTCCCCCTTCTTCACGGCGAAGTTGAGGTGCTGCTGGATGACGACATCCCCGTAGGCGATGTCGAGATCCCGGACGCGGATGACCGGCATTTTCTGGGCCATGCCGGGTCAGTTGAGGCTGCAGGTGCAGTCGCAGGGTACCCGCTTCATGCGACAGACGGATTCATCTTCGCCGCGCTGCAGACACTCGGAAAACAGCGTATCACATTTTCGGGAACAGTCTTGGGCTTGCTGGCTTGTGGAATGATCGATCATACGGACACCTCTCTTTCCATTGCGTATTTCTGCAGGAAATGCCGGTCGATCGCACCAGCATCATAAAATCATAAATTAATCACTCGGAAATACAAATCAATCGATCCTCATGCAGGCCTGGAAGCCAATCCATCCGGTCCTGGCGGAAGGGTGTCATCGACCTGTCCGGCCGGCGGCTCCCTTGATCTCGATGCACCGGGTTGTTATGTTACAGTTATTGTAAAACAGCCGGATGTCATCGGCTGATAACGGCACGCATGTCCTCATGGGAGGAAACGGAAAATGGCAACAGGCACCAAAAAGAGGAATCCGATGCGGTGGAGGGCGGTGCTGACGGCCGCGGCCGTCATGTTGGTTCTAACCGCCTGCGCCGGCGGCGTGCAGGTCATTCCCACCGGGGAGCAGATCCCGATCCTGGGAAGCGGCACCCATCCGGGACAGTGGCAATCCATGGACGCGGAGGTCCGATACCGCTATACTGTCGACAGCCAATCTCCGGATAGGATTCAGGTCAGCGGCACCATCTCCCCCCGATCCCGCCTGGCCGAGCTCAAATTGGCGATGGCATTTCTGGACGGCGAAGGCAATGTGCTGGAATCCCGATTGCTTTACAGCAGCGGGTATCGACAGGAGCAGATCGGCGGTACATTCGAACAAACCCTTGACCTGCCGCAGGACGCCGAAGCATTCACTTTCCGGTCCCAGAGCCAGGCCTTCCGGGGATACCGCTGAGGGGCGGCGACGGCACCGGACGTTTTTCACCGAAACCGCGATTTTTCCAAATATCCGCTGCAGAGGGGGCGAGCGCATGTCATATCTGAGGTACATTCTATTTATTGCAGTTCTCTCCGGCCTGATGGGATGTGCATCGATCTCCGTCAAAACCGACTATGACCGGAGCGTCGATTTCCGCAGGTTCCGCACCTACAGCTGGGATGGCGGGCACAAAATGAAGGACGATGCGCTGATGCGGGATCCCCTGCTGCGAAAGAGAATCAAGCGTGCAGTCGATCAGGTGCTCCAGGCGAAGGGCTTTGTCTTGGACACCGCCGATGGGGCCGATTTTACGGTCGTGATCCATGCGGGCGTCCAGGAGCGGATGCGGGTCACCAACTGGGGGGGCTACGGCTGGTATGACACCTGGTGGGGGCCCTATGGCGGCCGTGTTGATGTCAGCTACTACACCCAGGGCACCCTGGTGATCGACATGGTGGATCAGGTGTCCAAGGAGCTCGCATGGCGGGGTCTTGGCGAGGGGATTGTCCGGGAGTACAATGATCCCGAAGAGATGGAGAAGGATATCCGCCGCACCGTCGAAGAAATTCTGAAAAGCTTTCCGCCCGACTCGCCTGCCGCTGCCAAAAGACCGTGAGACACCATCGAGGCGCATGCCATGCACATGACACATATCGAACACAAGCCCTTTCAATGGATTCACGCGACAGGATCCTTCATCAACCGGTGTGACATTGACATCTTTCTCCACGACAAACAGGCGCTCATTGTCGCCACCGAGAGGGAGGAAGACGCGGCATCGGGGATGAGCGTCAGCAGCGGTGCCGCGATCATCGCCACCATCCTCATGCAGAAATATCGCCTGGAGCCGGAAAATATCCATTGGATCGAGCATTTCCCCGAAAAGCTGCTGGACAGTCGCGATGTTTACCGTATGGGCGAGGTCTATCATCGGGTGGTCTTCGAATTTCAGGGAAACCGTCTCCTGGCGCCCCGTTGGAAACCCCTTGACGCGGAGGGAACCCGCGTCTTTATCGACGCGCTCAAAAATTCCTGGGAGATCTCCGGGCTGCTGTAGCACGCCTCCCCGCCTGTCTCCGCACCAGATATTTAAGCGTTGATGACATCACTGCGGCCGACGCTGGACCCCCAACTATTTGCCGCCGCGACTCAAAATCTCGTTGACAAAAAGGTGGCCTTGTGAAATAAGCCTAACGACCGGTCGGTAAAATCGGGCGGGCATCAGGGCCGGATTGAAAACCGGACAAAACGGTGCTTTCCAAACCGGCGCTCAGGGACCCGGCAAATGGGGGAAAAGGGGTTTTCTATATGGGCAATATGAAGGATACCATCAGGTCGATCGCCATTGAGCTGTTTTTTCGCAAAGGATATTTTGCAACCAGCATCAGCGAAATCGCCAAAGGCAGCGGCATCCAGAAAGCCAGCATCTATTACCATTACAAGAGCAAGGAGGAGCTGCTCTTCAGCATCCTCAAAGCGACGATGGATGACCTGACGCACGACCTGAAAGAAAACCTCGCCGGGATCGAAGACATTGAATCGAAGATACGGGCGGCTGTCCACGGACATGTCCGTTTTCACCTGGAACGCCAGAAGGAGAACTTTATCGCCAACAGCGAACTGCGCGGACTGACCGCCGAGCACTATCGGGTCATCGTGGAGAAGCGGGATGAATACGAGGAGATCTTTCAGGGGCTGATCCGGCAGGGGCGGGAGCAGGGCGTCTTTGCAGATGTCGACGTGAAGATCCTTTCGTACGCGATTCTGACGCTCTGCACGGCCGGTGCATCCTGGTTCAACCCCGGCGGCCGCCTGACGGTCGATGAGATCGCCGATATTTACGAAAATTTCATTGTAAGCGGGCTGAAGCAGGGGGACGCCCCCGGCATGGCCCGGGCCCGGCATGCGGACCAGGTCCTTGCTCGGTAGACGGCCCGGCATATTTTGCTTGACGGGAATGGTTTGGGCTTGACAAATGTCCCATTTCGTGGAATAGCGTTTTTAGCCTAACGACCGTTCGGTAAGAATGCTCCGGCGGCAGAAGCATCGGGCATTTTTTTTGGAAGGCACTGTCTACCGGCCGGACGGTAAATTGATCTGTCACAGAAGGGGACACCAACGGTCGACTCGACGATAACGAGCAGAGCATCATCCCATGAAAGGAGGTCGCGTTGCAATTTGATTTGACCAAAGAACAGGAAATGATCCGGAAAGAGGTGCGAAAATTTGCCCAGAGCGAAATTGCGCCCGTAGCCCAGGAACTGGATGAAAAGGAGGAGTTTTCCGTCGAGCTGACCCGGAAGATGGGGGAGATCGGCCTCTTCGGCATGTTCGTGTCCGAAAAATACGAGGGGCAGGGCATGGACTATCTCTCCTATATCATCGCCGTGGAGGAGATTGCCCGCATTGACGGCTCCCAGGCCGCCACCATCGCCGCCGGCAACTCCCTCGGAATCGGGCCGCTCTATTATTTTGGCAACGAGGAGCAGAAGCAGAAATACCTCCCCAAACTCTGCAGCGGCGAGGCCCTGTGGGGATTTGGTCTGACCGAGCCGACGGCGGGCTCCGATGCCGGGGGAAGCAAGACGACCGCCGTCAAGGACGGAAACGAATGGGTCCTGAACGGATCCAAGATTTTCATCACCAACGCCGCATGCGAGATGTCCATGGGGGTCACGGTTCAGGCCATCACCGGCACGCGGCCCAGCGGCAAGCCCGAATACACCTGCTTTATTGTGGAGCATGGCACCAAGGGCTTCAAGGCGGTCCCCATGCACAAGAAGATGATGTGGCGATCCTCCAACACCGCTGAGCTCTATTTCGACGATGTCCGCGTCCCTGAAAAGAACATCCTCGGCAAGCCCGGCGACGGCTTCCATCAGATGCTCAAGACCCTTGACGGCGGCAGGCTCTCCATCGGCGCCATGGGGCTCGGCGGCGCCCAGGGCGCCTATGAGCTGGCACTGAAATACGCCAAGCAGCGGGAGCAGTTCAGCCAGCCCATCAGCAAATTCCAGGCGGTGGCCTTCAAGCTGGCCGACAGCGCCATGGAGATCGAATGCGCCCGGAACGTACTCTACAAGGCCTGCTGGCTGCGGAGCCAGAACCGTCCCTTCGAAATGTATGCCGCCATGGGCAAGCTCTACTGCTCCGAACTCATGGGGCGGGTGGCCGACCGTGCCGTCCAGATCCACGGGGGGTACGGCCTCATGAAGGACTATAATGTCGAGCGGTTCTATCGAGATCAAAAGCTTCTGGACATCGGCGAGGGAACCTCCGAGGTCCAGCGTATCGTCATCTCACGACATATCGGCTGCTGATGCCCATACCCCAACGGCTTTTTCGGAGGATACCATGAACGATACGCTACTTCTGGTGGAGCGGGAGGATCAGATTGCGGTCTTGACCCTCAACCGGCCCCAAGTGATGAATTCATTCAATTTCGATATGCTTCGGGCGCTGCGGGATCAGGTGGAGGCCCTGCGGTTCGACCCCGACGTCCGGGTGGTCATCGTCACCGGCGCCGGCGACCGGGCCTTCTGTGCCGGCGCAGACCTCAAAGAGCGGGCTACGCTGTCGCCCATCCAGGTCAAGGAGTTCATCTTCACCATCCGCAACCTGTTCACGAGCATTGAACAGCTGCCCAAACCGGTCATCGCCGCGGTCAACGGGATCGCGCTGGGGGGCGGCACCGAGCTGGCCCTGGCCTGCGACGTCCGCATTGCCGCCAGGGGGGCGTCCATGGGCCTCACCGAGACCCGTCTGGCCATCATTCCCGGGGCCGGCGGCACCCAGCGGCTTCCCCGGATCGTGGGCAAAGGCAAGGCCAAAGAGCTGATCTTCACCGGACGGCGCGTCGATGCGGAGGAGGCCCTGGCCATCGGCCTCGTCAATGAGGTCTGCGACCCCGAGGCCCTTCTTCCCGCCTGCAAGAAGATGGCGGGCATGATGTGCGAGACCGGGCCCATTGCCATCGAGCAGGCCAAATATGCCATCAACTACGGCATGGAGACCGATCTCTCCACCGGCCTGGCCATCGAATCCAATGCCTACTGGGTCACCATTCCCACCGAGGATCGCCTGGAGGGGCTCGCCGCATTTCGGGAGAAACGAAAACCGGTCTACAGGGGGAAATGAGATGAGCACAAACAGAAGTTTTTGGGAAAGCGAAGAGCAGAAGCTCGATGAGCGGATCTACGAAGCCACCTGGCCCGGGGGGCAGAAGGCGGTCGACCGCCTGGCAAAACAGGGGAAGCAGCCGGTGCGGGAGCTGATCCAGCTCCTGGTCGATCCGGGGACCCAGTTCTTTGAGCTGAGCACCATCGCCGGCTTCGGCATGAACTATCCCGGCGGCATCGAAGACGTGCCCTGCGCCGGGCTCGTCACCGGCATCGGGAAGATCCAGGGCAACTGGACCATGATCTTCGCCAACGACAGCCGCGTCAAGGCGGGCACCTATTTCCCCATCACCCTGAAAAAACACATCCGGGCCCAGGCTATTGCCGAGCGGTGCGGTCTCAACTGCGTCTACATCGCCGATTCCGGGGGCGCATTCCTGCCCATGCAGGCCGATGTCTTCCCCGACGACGGCCACTTCGGCTCCATGTTCTTCAACATGGCGCGCATGTCGGCCAAGGGGCTGAAGCAGGTCACGCTGAGCACCGGCGGGAACACGGCCGGCGGGGCCTACATCGTCTTCATGGCCTGCCAGTCCGTGATGATCGACAAGCTCTCCTATTCCTTTCTTGGTGGTCCGCCCCTGGTAAAGATGGCCACCGGCGAGGTGATTTCCGCCGAGGACCTGGGCGGCGCCAAGGTCCACACCCAGATCTCCGGCGGCGCAGACCATTTCTGCGGGAACCAGGTCGAGGCGGTGACGCGGGTCCGGGAGATCCTTGCCCTGGATGCGCCGCAGACGTTT
The DNA here is from genome assembly GCA_913060435.1 of uncultured Desulfococcus sp. Taxonomy (GTDB): domain Bacteria; phylum Desulfobacterota; class Desulfobacteria; order Desulfobacterales; family Desulfococcaceae; genus Desulfococcus. The sequence goes on along the minus strand of CAJXSB010000275.1, from coordinate 172 downwards.
CAGGCGCACCGCTACGCGGAATCGCCGCCGGCCGTCGGGCCGGAAGCCCTTTACGATCTGATGCCGGAGGCGATTCACCAGGGTATCGACGGCCGCCGGATTTTGGAAGCCATTGCCGACGACTCCTATTTCATCGAATACAAGCGGGATTACGCCCCGGGCAGGGGTGACA
>CAJXSB010000274.1 GCA_913060435.1 uncultured Desulfococcus sp. | reverse complement strand
AGAAATTGGATGAACTCCGGAATATAGACGATCGGCGCGGCGCCCATCTGACTGCAGAAATAGATCGACTGAAGGAGCGTCTCCCGCCCCAGCGGGGTGTTTCTGAAGATGTGAAGCAATCGGGCTTCCATAAAAAACTCCTATCGATTTTACGCAACTTTCGTTTATCGAGTGGTCTGCACCCGCAGCTCCTGCCGGTAGCGGTCCAGGAGCGTCGCCTTGGAGATCATGCCGACAAAGCGTTTGTTGGAGATGACCGGCAGGCTGAAAAGACGCTTTTCATCCATCAGCTGCAGAACGTCGGACAGGTCCTCGTCCAGGTGGACCACCGCCGCCTCCCGGTCCAGGATCTGCTCCAGGACGACGGCATCGTACATCCCCGGATTAAAGAGATACGGCCGGATATCGTCGAGATGAATCATCCCGAGAAAGTGGCCGTTCACGGCATCCTCCACCGGAAAATAATTCCTTCGGGAGCGCTTCACGATCTCGATGAAGTCCCGGAGCAGCATGCCGGGGGTGACGCTGATGCAGTCCTTCTCGAGGAGTTCCTGGATGCTCAGGTCCGCAAGCACCCGGCCATCCGTCCCGGGCCGGAGCAGCTGCCCTTTGTCGACCAGCTCCTTGAGGTAGAAGGAGGCCGGTTCAATATATTGGCAGACCGATGAGGTGATGGTCGAGACGATGATGAGGGGCAGGATCACGCCGTAGTCACCGGTAATCTCGATGATGAGAAAGATGGCGGTCAGCGGGGCCTGGAGCATGCCGCTGATCAGACCGGCCATGCCCAGAAGGGCGAAGCACCCCTCGTTGACCCATGCCACCGAGGGCCAGACGAACGCCAGACCGCGGTGGAAGGTGAGGCCCGCCAGGCTGCCGATCACCAAAGCCGGCGCGAAGATGCCGCCGGAGCCGCCCCACCCCAGGGTAAACGACGTGGCCGCGACCTTCGCCAGCATCCCCACGGCCACCAGGAGAAACCCCGGCGCATAGACCCCGTCGATCATCTGCTGGATGGAGTGATAGCCCTCCCCCAGCACCACCGGGAGAAAGATGCCGAGGGCCCCGACCATGCCCCCGCCCAGGGCGGCCCGAACCCAGATCGGCAGCGGCACGCGGGCGGACCGATGGTGCATGCCCCGGAGGGCGCGGGTCAGCAGAATCGCCGTCAGCGCGCAGAGCACCGCCAGGCCGAAGCTGGCCAGGGTGTCGGGAAAACCGATGTCGAACTGCCGGTGGTCGAAGACGATGTTGTCGCCCTGGAGAACGTGGGAGATCTCGGTTCCGGCCACCGAGGCAATGGCGATGGGAATGATGTTGAGGGCGGTCCACTCCCCCAGCACCACCTCGACGGTGAAGACGAGCCCGGCAATGGGGGCATTGAAGATCGCCGAGATCGCCCCTGCTGCGCCGCACCCCACCAGGGTGATCCGCTGACGCTCGTTCAGGGAGAGGAAGCTCGCGATGTTCGAGCCGATGGCCGCACCGCTCATGACGACCGGCGCTTCGGGCCCCGCAGAACCACCGCTGCCGATGGTCAGGCAGCTCGATATCAGGCGCGAAAAGCTGGAGCGGAACCGAAGGAGCCCCCCATACCGGGAAACGCTGTAGATCACTTCGGGCACACCGTGGCCTGCACCCTCCTTGACGATTTTGTTCATGAAAAGGGAAGAGGCCATGGCGCCGCCCGCCGGCAGAAAGAATGCCCACCAGTAGTGGCGGTATGGATGGGTCCAGTCCAGGAGGGCGATCAGTGAACGGCTCAGGGCCACGGCCGCGAGCCCGCTGCAGGTGCCCACGACGATGCCCACCAGGATCAGCAGCATCCGGTCGTCGAGCCGGAAGATGCTCCACCGGCCCGGGTAGCGCAAGGGGATCCTGCTGCGCATGGCCCGACTACACCAGCCCCTTCTGATCCAGCGCCTGTTCAAACGCCGCGATCCGGGCGAAAAAATCGTCGGTATCAGGCCGATCTTTCAAAAATGCCACGAAGGCGTCATCGCGGACACAGAAGGAGAGCCGGGAAAGGATCTGGAGGTGCTCCCGGGGCGTCGGGCTCAGCAGAAGGAAAAGCACGAACACCGGACGGCTGTCCACCGCCATATAGTCAATCGGCTCCTCGAGAAAACAGGTGACCACCACAGACCGATTGATCTCCTCCGCAAACGGCGTTCGGGGATGCGGAATGGCGACGCCCTTGCCGATCCCGGTGGAGGTGAGGTGCTCCCGCTCGAGCAGCCGATCGAGCAGCGCCCCCTTGAGCGCCGGCGGAAGAACCTCGGCGGCGTCCACGGACGATGCCAGGACTTCCGCGGGCGTCTTTCCCCGGATGCCGTGAAGAACGCCGCCCCGCTGCATGGCGTAGAGAAGCGTTTCGCTGCCCTGGGCCGGTTCCGCCTCCTTCGGCTCGAGTTCCGCCGTCGAGAAGACCAGGTTGTGTGACTTCGCCCATTTCTTCAGGACAGCCCGGTCGGCGGTGTAGGTATGGCCGCTCCGCTTGATGGGGATGCGCCCCTGGCGGATCCACCGCTCGACCGTGCTCAGGGGAAGATCCAGACTTCGAGCGACCTCGTTGATGGTTAGTTTCATGGGCATCGCCGCAGGTTAAAACTGCAATCCGGTTGAAAAACTGGGAATCATCGATCTAAAAACTCATATTATTAGCGGATAGTTCATGGAAAATCAAGACATTTTCCATTCACGACAGGCTGCAGATGGTCCTGCGGATGCGGCCGGAGATCGGACTGGGCCCGGGCGCCGCAGGCGATGGCCACAGGGCTGCCTCCCGACACAGCCGCCGCCTGCCGCCATCGGGCGGAGATCCGGTTCAGGGGGAGAGGGTGAGTATGCGATGCGACACCCTTGTGCCGTTGATTTCGAGAAGCGCTGCGGAGATGGGATAATCGAAGCGGCGGGGTCCCACACTCCCCGGGTTGAGATAGAGGACATCGCCTTTGGTTTCGACGCGGGGCTGATGGGTGTGTCCGCTGATGACGACGCCGACGCCGGCGGCCTCGGGGTCCATGTCGAGCGTCAGGAGGTCATGCAGGATCAGCATCATGACGCCACCGACGGAAACCATCTCGAAGGCCGGAAGCCGATCCGATGCCCAATGGCCGTCCATGTTGCCCTGCACCGCCACCACCGGGGCGATTCTTTCCAGCGCCGCGATGACCTCGCCCCCCCCGACGTCCCCGGCGTGGAGAATGAGGTCCACGCCCTGGAAGGTTTCGGTGACACTGCTTCGCAGCAGCCCGTGGGTGTCGGAAAGGACCCCCACCGTATATGTTTCCTTGTCATCCAGTGTGACCATCTTTTTTTCTCCTTGCCCCACTTTCGGCTTTCATCAGCCCATGCTCTCCGGGTCCTGCTGCCGATGCGTCCGCAGCAAAAAATTTAACATAATGCCGCTCTCCTTGTATGCAAGGCCCGGCGCCCGAAAAGGCATATCGCCAGGGGGAATGCCGGAGCAAGGGCATCATGAGGGCTGCGGGAGGTTGCTGGCGACCTCCCGCAGCCTGGGGTTGGTGCAGATCTCGTAGTAGCGGCGCCCCGTGTCGGCCTTCGGCGTGAAGCGTTCCCCTGCGACACGGACAATGGGGGACTCGCGGATCACCAGGCGCTGGTATCCACCGTTGATAAGGGGGAATTTTCCGGTATAGAACCGCATCCTCTCCTGGCCAGCCCTCGCGGAGATGTTGACGAAAAAAGGCCGCAGACGGATCTCCTCCCGCAGCTTGCGGAAACCCGCTTCGCTGAGCTCGATCCCGTTGACATTGTACCGCAGAAACAGATCGTCCGCTGTTTGTGACACCGCTTCGTCGGAGACTGCCTGGAAGACGTAGAGATTGAATGGTGCGCCATCGCTGAAAAGTGCCTCCCGGAGCGGTTTGGAACACCCGGAAAGCCGGTCTGCGATATTGATGGCCGCCGAGATCATGATGCGCTGGTCGCCGTCAAACAGAAAAGCGGGGCGTCCTTGGGCATAGGTGATGCCGATGCCGAGCTCAATGCCGGGGAGCCGGTATTTGACATTTCTCCGGTTGCAGCTGTTGACGATCGACAGAATGCTGACGGCCAGGCCGCAGGCCCGGGCGACGCTGTATCGCCCGGTGGGATCATCCCCGCGCTCGAAAAGCGACAAAATGATGGCGTCCCCCTCCACAAAGACCTTTTCGGCGCCGTAGTCCGGGAGGATGTCCGTGATAGGGTCAAAGAAATTGAGGCTGAAGTAGGATGCCGGATTCAGGTTCCGTACGATCATTCGATGGGTGATGTTCGTGGAGCCGCGGACATCGGCCTTGAGGATGACATGGCTCGAAATGGGCTTCTCCTGAAAGCGGCGTTCGTGAGGCAGCAGGAATTCGTAGAGGGTGTTGTTGGCCCGCGAGAGGTTGACGATTCTCCCCTCCGTCATCAGATGAATCCGGTCCATGAGCGATTGGATCGATGAGCAGTCCTGATAGTCCCTGTGGAACCGGCCAAAATTTTTCAGGAAACGAATCAGATAGCCGTATTCTCCCCGCAGCCGCGTCCACCAGATTTTCCGGCGGATCTGGTGGAGCGGCCGGGTGGAAAACGGCTTGCCATAGAATTTGCTGAGCTTCTTCAGGCGGATGACGACATTTTTCCGGACCCTGGCGTCGATGAAAAACTGCGCAATGAGCTGGGGCACCAGGGGTGGACAGAAGTCGAGATAGATGGACTGCATCTCGCAGACAGCGAGAATTTTTTTCATGGCGCCATGTTTTTGCAGGCCGCGGCAGAGACGTCGCAACCGCCGCTTCTGTTCCCGTGACAGGGCCTCCAGCCGCCGGAGTTCCCCCCGGGAACCGGATCCGCGGGCCGAGCGGCACCGATGACGCGTCTCGAAGCAATTGAAGAGCGCATCGACATTCTTCTCGCTTTTCAGCCAGGCCGCCAGGTTCGGATCGCCCGACGGACCGCCGGCGTCGCCCTTCGGATCCTCGATGCCGGCCAGGACCCGACCGAGGGTTTCGAGCAGCGCCTCGTATCGATCCGGATCCTCGGGGCGGTGTCCGAACATGATCTCGTAGTGCCGGAGGGTGAAATAATCGTCGAAGGGATACTCCGCAAAGAGTATCGGGCTGGAAAAGACCGCATCCGGGATCAGCGTGGGGGCCTTGAAATTGATGCGGCGCATTTCGTTCAGGTCCGCCCGGTTGATCTCTCCGATGATCTGGAACACCTCCCGGCCGGCCGCCAGCATCACCCCATCGCGGTTTTCCTGAACAGCGAACATTTTCCGGCCCAGCGCCTTCGCCTCGTCGCGGTTGTTCGAGCGCTCGACCTCCTGGAGGATCTCTTTGAGTCGGCCCTGGAAATGGTCGTACTGCTCGGAAAGGCTCTGGAGGAGGAGTTTCACCACGGCGACCTGCACCAGGTGATCGATCTGGTCCTCGCCTTCCGACTTGGCCCGGTTGATCCCATAGAGGGATATCTCGCGGTACTGGCGCTGAAACTGCTGTCGACACCGACGGAAGCCGTCCTGCGGGTCACTGTTCATGACCTGCTCGGTGCGGGCCTGCTTCACAAGGATCTGAAAGAGGAAATTGCGCACGACCCTGCAGAAGTCCGCGCTGAGGTAGACATCATGCCGGATATTGTCGACGCCCGTCTTCAGGCGGTCGAGGGAGAGGTCAAGGGCATGGGCGTCCATGTGGATGGGCTGGGGAGCCGGATCTGATGTTTTCAATGTTCCCTGTCTGGTGTGAAGCAATGGAAAAGGCGACGGCACGGCACCTGTCAGGAGGCTCCGGCGCACGGGGCATTCGGCCCGAGGCTGCAGACCGCCCGGGTGTGATAATATGCCGTCCGATCCTGCCAGGCCACGAATCCAAGATCAAGGCTGACGTACCAGGCGCCGATATGGGAGCTGACATCACAGCTCCAGAGCCATCGCTGGGTTTCGTCAAATATCGGCGGAATGCAGAGATCCCTGCCATGGGGCGTTTTCTCCAGCAGCGTCATGAGTTCGGCCACCGTGGGCAGGCGCCAATCGCTCCGACCGCAGAACCCCTGATCGTTGCGTCGCCGGATATAGTCGCCGGCCTGGTCCCAGTTCATCGGGTATTCCGACCCCGAGCGCTCCCAGAGCAGCCCGGTGGCGTCATCGGCCACCACCCCGTCCCGGGCGTCGAGGGCGTTGGCGGCATAGGTTTTCGGCCGAAACAGCTCGTCCAGCCCGAAAGCCTCCCGTGCATCGGCGGGATAGGCCTTCACAGGGCAGCTTCTCGGCACCGCTCCGCTCCGGGCCGCCGGAGCGGCGCCGGCCGCATCGGCACCTCCAACCGCCGGGGCGAGGCAGACGCCGGCCTGGCGCTCACGCCAGTCGGCGAGGAGCTCTGTGAGGGCCGCAAGCATCGCCTTCGCCTCCGGGAACCGGTCTGCCGGCGCCGGTGAAATCGCTTTCAGCACCAGGCGGTCCCACGCGCCGTCCAGGTCGGGGTTGAGGTCGCTGGGAGGCGCGGGCTTGTCCAAGGGAAGCCTGCCGGTCAGCATGCGATAGAGCATCACGCCCACGGCATACAGATCC
>CAJXSB010000273.1 GCA_913060435.1 uncultured Desulfococcus sp. | reverse complement strand
GTCGGCGCCGTCATGGCCGGCGTCGTGGCCGATTCCACCGACAAGGAGACCGGCAGCCCCCTCTATTTCGTCATGGGCATGCAGCGACCGTCAACACGATCCTTCTGGAAGATACCCTATATGAACCGGGGCATCGCCCCGGTCGAGGCCGAGGACCCCGAGGTCGCGCCACTGATCGAACGCTGCGTCGTGGAGAAGCAGACCCTGATCGCCACCTTCTCCTACGACGCCCTCGCCCTGGCGGACATCGTGGTGGTGGATGTCCAGTGCGACTATCAGAAGGCGACACTGGGCGATGTCCGAAACGGCCATGCCGACATCGCCGCCCTCGAAGGGGCCCTCAAAGTAATCGGCGAGAAGATCACGCCGGAATGCCTGGTGCTCATCGAGACCACGGTGCCGCCGGGAACCACGGAATATGTCGCCAACCCCATCATCAAGAAGGCCTTTGAGCGCCGGGGCATCGAGACCGACCCGCTTCTGGCCCATTCCTTTGAACGCGTCATGCCGGGCCGGAACTACGTGGCCTCCATCCGCGACTTCTGGCGGGTCTGCAGCGGCATCAATGATGCGGCCCGGGAGAAGGTCGTAAAATTCCTATCCCATATCCTCAATGTGGAAGCCTATCCCCTGACGGTTCTCGACCGCCCCATGGAGAGCGAAACCTGCAAAATCGTCGAGAACTCCTACCGCAGCGCCCTGCTGGCCTTCATGGATGAATGGAGCGTCTTCGCCGAACGGAACGGGGTGGACATCACCAAGGTCATCCAGGCCATCAAAGTCCGGCCCACCCATTCCAACATGCTCTTCCCGGGGCCGGGCATCGGCGGCTACTGCCTGCCCAAGGACGGCGGCCTGGGGGTCTGGGCCTACCATACCCTCATGGGGTTCGAGGACGACCTGTTCCAGATGACGCCCATGGCCATCGACATCAACGACACCCGGGCCCTCCGGGCCGCCCGGATGACCCGGGATGCGCTGCGCAACATGGGCAAGATCGTGCCCAGCGCCAAAATCGCCGTCCTGGGCATCTCCTACCGGGAGGATGTGGGCGACACCCGCTACAGCGGTTCTGAAATCATCGTGAGGAAGCTGACGGAGATGGGCGGCAGCGTGGTGGCCCACGATCCCTACGTCAAGCACTGGTGGGAGATCGAAAAGCAGGAGAGCTATCCCGCACCCGGCCAGTCCTGGGCAAGATTCTTCCGGAACCAGGAGAGCCTTGCGGACTGGAAGGTCCACCAGGACCTGCCGACGGCCCTTGCCGGTGCGGATGCCGTGGTCCTGGCCGTCCGGCACAAAGCCTACCTCGACCTGACGCCGGATGATCTCCTCGAGATGACGGGGCACCCCATTGCCGTCATCGACTGTTTCGCCATTCTCTCCGATGCGGACATCCAGACCTATTTCGAGCGCGGCTGCGAGGTCAAGGGCCTGGGACGCGGCCATATCCAGCGCATCAAGGACCAAGTCCGATGTGCCATGCGCACGTGATGGACCGGCGGACCGGGCGGCAGACGGACCGGGAGAACGCCGGCCTGTGAAACCCGAAAATTGAAATCATTAAAAATGATACGAACAGCTACAGGAAATACCCATGAAAACCATTCATCTGATTGCCGCAGCACGCCCCAATTTCATGAAGATCGCTCCGCTCTATCACGCCCTCAAGCAAACCGACTGGGCGGACCCGGTCATCGTTCACACCGGGCAGCACTACGACATCAACATGTCCGATGCTTTTTTCACGGATTTTCAGCTTCCCGATCCCCATATCCACCTGGGGGTGGGAAGCGGCACCCATGCCCAGCAGACCGGGCGGGTCATGATCGCCTACGAGGAGATCCTCATGAACACCCCGCCGGACATGGTGGTGGTGGTGGGGGACGTCAATTCCACCGCGGCAGCCACCATGGCGGCGGTGAAGCTCGGCATTCCCACGGCCCACCTGGAGGCGGGGCTCCGCTCGTTTGACCGGACCATGCCCGAAGAGATCAACCGCCTGGTGACCGACGCCCTGGCGGACCTGCTCTGGACCCCCTCCCCCGACGGTGACGAGAATCTTCTCCGGGAGGGGGTTGCACCGGAAAAGGTCGAGCGCGTGGGCAACATCATGATCGATTCCCTCGAGATGCTCCGCAGCCGGATCGAGGCGGAACAACTCTTTATGACATTGGGCCTGACCGCCGGAGAATACGGCCTCATCACGCTCCATCGCCCCTCCAACGTGGACGACCGGGAAACCCTGGAAAAAATCTGCGGGATCATCGGAAATATCACGGAGCGGCTCCCCTGCGTCTTCCCGATCCACCCCAGGACGCGGAAAAACATGGAGACCTTCGGATTCATGACCCGCCTGGAGGCCCTGCCCGGGCTCAAGATACTGGAGCCCCTCAGCTATATCCCGTTCATGAGCCTGGTCTTTCACAGCCGGATGCTCATCACCGACTCCGGCGGCGTCCAGGAGGAGAGCACCTATCTGGGCATCCCCTGCCTCACCCTCCGGCCCAACACCGAGCGGCCCGTCACCGTCACCGAAGGCACGAATCAGCTGTGCACCCCGGCAGACCTGGAGGCGAACGTCAACAGCATTCTCAACGGAGGACGGAAAACGGGACAAAAACCGGCAATGTGGGACGGGAAAACAGCAGAGCGGGTGGTGGCATCCATCCGGCGATACCTGTCATAAAAGCGGCTCGGGTGATGCCGGGCCGCTGCCCGCAGCCAGATCAGTTGCCATATCATTCCAACGGGCTTATTTTTTGATCGACGCACTCAAAACCGACCGCATTGACCTGGTGATTCTGAACACGGCACCGCTGGCACTGAAATACCGGGTGCTGAAGAACAATCACCTCCTCGTCGACAATGCGCCGTTCATGCGGCATGACTTTGAATCCCTGACGGTCGCCATGTATCTCGACTTTTCCAATTTTGAAGCACGAATCCTTGAAAGAAGATTCTATCCCGACAAATCTGGATGTTAACATCCCGTCCATCAGACAGGTTTGAATGTGGTTGATAAGACTTTGATTTTAAGAAAAATTTCAGATCTTGAATCCTATATCGAACAGATAAAAGAAGGAAGAACACCATGAACATCGCGGAAAAAATATATCAAGAAGCATGTCGACTGCCGGAACATCTGGCGGAAGAAGTTCTTGATTTTATTGAATTCATACAAAAGAAGCACGATATTCGGGACAAGGAGTTGGAAAATCTTAAAGAAGCCCAACTTCTTGTAATGAATCGTATATGGGACAACGAGGATGACGAGGTCTGGAATGAAGATCCAGCACGCTGAGATCGTTGCAATACCATTTCCTTTTACCGATATGTCAACACGAAAGCTGCGCCCCGTACTTGTCCTGACCAGTCCAGATCAACGAGACGATTTTATTGGGTTGGCCGTAACATCTGTTTTAACCGAAAAAAAGAGCGTTTGCCTGCAGGCAGAATCCATGAGAAGCGGTCTTTTGCCCAAGACAAGTTGGGTAAGATACGACAAAATTTTTACATTAAGCGCATCTCTCATAAAAAAGAGATATGGCACCCTCCAGAATGACGTGTTCCAAGAGATAATTGATCGACTTTGTGATCACCTTGGGTGCCGCAGATCTCTTTAACCTCTTTAAGGAAGCCTTCGGACTGCAGAAAGGGAAAAAATATCATCACGAATATGATGAACGCCCCGTCCTCTAAAACCATCTCTTCCTTCTAAAAAACAGGACCATCCCGCCGGCGACCACCGCGATAATCCCCCAGAAGATGCCGTAGCTCCATTTGAACTCCAGCTCGGGCATGTATTTGAAGTTCATGCCGTAGACACCGGCGAGGAAGCTTAAGGGGATGAAGAGGGTGGAGATGATGGTGAGGACCTTCATCACCTCGTTCATCCGGTTGCTGACACTGGTGTGGTAAAGCTCCAGAAGGCTGGTGGCGGCCTCGCGGAAGCTCTCCAGCGCCTCGATGATCTGGATGAGATGATCGTATAGATCCCGCAGGTAGAAGCGGGTGCCCTCCCGGAGAATGGGGCTGTCCCCCTTCTCCAGCCGCAGCGCGATCTCCCTTGCGGGAAGAATGTTCTTCCGGAGATAGAGGATCTCCCGCTTGAGCTGGTAGACGGCCGAAAGGGCCGCCGTGTCGGGCGACTCCAGCAGGTCCGCTTCGACCTGCTCGATATTGTCGGCCATCAGGTCTGTCACCTCGAAATAATGGTCGACAATGGTGTCCATGAGGGCGTAGGCAAGGTAGTCGCTCCCCATCTGCCGGATCCGCCCCAGCCGATTCTTCAGCCGCCGGACCACCGGTGTGAAGAGCTCCTCCCCGCTCTCCTGAAACGAGATCACGAAATTCCTGCCGAAGACGATGCTGATCTGCTCGCCCCAGACCGCCTGCTCATTGTTCCGGAAGCTCTTCATCACCGTGAACAGGCAGTTTTCCCAGGCCTCGGTCTTGGGCCGCTGGCCGGTGTTGAGGATGTCCTCCATCACCAGCGGGTGGAGTCCAAAATGGGTGCCCACCGCCCCCAGGATCTCGGGCTGATGCAGCCCCCGCACCTGAATCCAGGTCACGCCGTCCCCGTCCCGGGAGCCAACGGTCTCGTCGAAGGCCACGTCCGCATGCATCTCGAACTTGCTCTCGTTGTAGTCGATCACCGTGATGGTGACCCGGTCGGTGACCCGCTCGCCCACGTGGATCAGGGCTCCCGGCGAAAGCCCCGTCTTGGCCGACTGGCCCCGAAACAGCTCCGGCATATCTTCCATGGCTTCGTTGTCCTTATCCGCCCATTTCAATGGTGTTAACATTCAGGCATCCCCACATGCCACCCCCACCCCACATGGAGGGCTTGGCCGCGCAGATCGATACCGGCAAGGTACGATGTGCGCCTTATCCACTCTGCTGAGGAGGCGTCTCCATCGTTAGACAAGCGAAACGCAGCTGTCAATACCGATGCATCATTTTCCCTGACCCGACATTTTCGCGAGCCCCGTCTACCGTCGGCATCTCACGGCCCCGGGGAACTTCCAGGAGATCTGTGCATCCATTATACCAGATCGAATCAACAACAGAAAAATTTGACAACTCATCCATAAATAGATAGCATCATTTAAAAAAAGCATCCAAGAGAAAATCGGCACCCTATCCTCCAACAGATTACAAGAGGTGTATCAGGGAATTCAGCTTGTTTTACAAATGGGTGAGCAGGTAAACAGTGCCCACTAAGGGCCTTGGGAAACCACAGCAATGGCAGCGGATATAAGAGGTGATATAATCCATGACCCGGCCGGCCTTGAAGCGCTCTGCCGCAGGAACAACGTCCAGCTTCTGGTCGCATTCGGGTCGCGCGTTGCCGGTTCGCCGCCGCCCGCGCCGGAAAGCGACCTGGACCTGGCGCTGCTGTTGAAATACGGTCATGACGAACCTTCAGCAGGCATTCTCATTTCACAACTACCGGATTTTTTCCCGGCGCATGACGTGGATATGGTTATCCTGAACAGGGCCGATCCGCTTCTGCGGAATGAGATCATGCGAGACAGCATTCTGCTGTACGGAGATTTGGATGCATATACTGCCTACAGGGTTTTCAGTCGGCGGGACCTGATGGACTCGCGGGCGCTCCTGGAACTGGAAGAACGGTTGTTTGAGAAGAAAATGGCCTATATTCGAAGCCGGGTGACCGCAAACCGGCCCTTACGGCCAGGGACCCCCCAAAAATGATTCGTGTTGATTTTGTCAACAGAAAATGCCGTCTTATTGCAGAAGACCTGTCGCACCTCCTCCACTTCAAAGACGACTCCCTGGAAGAGATCGCCGGTGATTTCATAAAGCTGGCCGCGGTGGAGCGCCTTCTGGAGCGGATCATCATGCGGGCCATCGATATCAATCTGCATTTGATCGGGGAGCTTTCAAGCGGCATGGATGAAAAATCCACCCGGCTGACTTACCGGGATTCATTTTTAAGGCTGGCGGATTATGGTGTGTACCCTGAAAGCTTTGCATTGGAAATCTCAAAGAGCGCCGGCCTCAGAAATATCCTCTTGCACGATTACAATGACGTCAACCGAACGCTCCTCCATGCCGCCATTCAAAATTGCCTGAGAGATTACACAATCTATATTGAACACATCACCGCCTTCATCAGGGGCGGCGGGTGAGAACCAAGCTGCAATCCAGACATCATTCAATGGGATCTTCCGCCCTTTTCTCACCAGTTCCAGATAAATCAATCCTCTTCATCCACCTGATCGAATATTGCCATGGCTTCGCGAAGTTCAGCGGCTTCATCCGCGGACAGCCAGCCGGCGGATTCCCGGATCAAATCCCGGCGACTTTTCTTGAGATTGTATTTTTCTTCCAACGCCTCGAGTATCAGGGCCGTTTTGGTCTTGCCCTTTGCCATCTTACACACCCCCGAAATGTCAAGATACAAAACAGCAGTCTGCATTCAGCTGACCCTGCAAATGTTTGCGCCGAAAAGTGACAGCGGCTCCAGGTTGATCCCTGGGCTGGTGACCTTTCACGACAATACCCCCCCAAAAGACACTTGTGTGGTAAAGC
>CAJXSB010000272.1 GCA_913060435.1 uncultured Desulfococcus sp. | reverse complement strand
GCCGGCTGCTGCACGCCAACCCCGGCGCATCGGGCCGCTTTGAAACCCTCCACGAGCGCCTTGCCGGCGGCGCCCTCAACCCCGAGGATCGGCTCATCGTCCGGATCCGCAAGCTCATGGCCCTGGCCCGGAGCCGAAACCGGCATGAAGCTGAGGCGGCCATGCTCAAGGCCCACGAACTGATGCGGAAGCACCATGTGGCCATCCTCGCCGAGAAAACCCGGCGGAATTTCGCAAGCGTCTTCGTCGGCCGCCCGGCCCTACGACACTTCCGGGAAGCCTACGAACTGGCCCATCTCCTGCAGGAGTTCTATTTTGTCGAGGGCATCTGGATCCAGGCCTATGTGGTCGAAAAGGGGAAGATGGGACGAGTCCTGGAAATCAGCGGCACCCCCAGAAACGTCCGGATGGCCGGATATGTTCACGACTACGTCCGCCGGTTCATCGATCGGGAATGGGAGCGTTACCGGAAAGAGCGAGCGCGGGCGTTGGGCCGCCACCGGAAAACCGATTTCGCCCTGGGCGTGATCCGGGGGTTCCGGTCGACGCTGCTCTCCAGGGCGCCGGCGCGAAAGGGTCCCGAAGGTGCGCGGGAGCTGGTCAAGCTCAAGGACCCCCAGCTGGATGGATATGTGCGGGAGCGGTATCCTTCGATTCGGACCATCCATCGGAAAGCTGTCCGCCGTGACCTTTCGATACTTGATGACGGCATCCAGCGCGGACGGCGGCTGGTCATCGCCGAGGGGGTTGCCGAGCAGGCCGGCGACCGGGGGAAGCGCCTTCCCCAGTCCCGGGGATCCGACGGATCCTAGCAGGCGCCTTGGCAGGGGATCTTGCCTTTGACCTGCCTTTTGCCGGTCTTTTGCCGGTTGCCGACCCTCCTGGGCGCTAACGGTGGCGGCGTTCCAGATCCAGCAGCGCCTCCTTGATATGAAGGCCGCCCCCGTACCCGACGAGCCGGCCGCCGGCGCCCACGACGCGGTGGCAGGGAATGACGATGGGCAGGGAATTTCGGTGGTTGGCGCCCCCGACGGCGCGGGCGGCGCCGGGTCTGCCGATCTGCCGGGCGATTTCCCCATAGGAGGCGGTCTGTCCGTAGGGGATCTCGCACAGCGCCTGCCAGACCTGTTGCTGAAATGGCGTGCCGTCTATCTGAATCGGGAGGGAAAACGTTTTCAGGCTGCCGGAAAAATAGGCGGAGAGCTGTCGAATGGCCTCGCCAAAGGGCGCCTTCGACTGCTTGAATGGGCCATCATCCGGGAGAGGCGGGGTGCCGAAGCGGATGGTATGGAGCCGTTCGCCGTCACCCTCGAGCCGGAGTCCGCCTACGGGGCTTTCCATATAGCAGGTATACATCATGGTGATTCCTCTGTTGGGATGATCATGCTGCTTCTCCATACCACCCATGCCGCGGAGCGGCAACGGTGATTCGTTGATGAATGCAGCACTGCCGCCTTTTCCGGGAGATTTTTCCAATCGGCAGAATTAGTCTTTGACAAAGTGGATCTATATAAGTTATTTTAAATACACACAAACAATACTTCTAATAAAACCCTTGCGGCGTGCGGCATTCCGGCCCGGACCGGACCAAGGGGGCGGGCGCCGCTTTGCGGTTCAGAAGTGCCCATGACACCATCTTGATTTCGCTAACCTCGGGTGCTCCATGGCGGGAATATGACGACGGGGCACAATGGATTTGGAGAAGAAAATTCTTATGACACTCACGAAAGCCACGATCATCGAAAAGCTTCAGGATGAATTGGGTTCCGCCGGATTTACCAAGAGCAAGAGTTCGGAAGTGGTCGAGACGCTGCTGACGATCATGAAGGATACCATGGAAAAGGGGGAGGATATCCTGATTTCGGGTTTCGGGAAGTTCCAGGTGCGGGAGAAGGCCCAGCGGAAGGGCAGGAATCCCGCCACCGGCGCCACCATGATGCTGGCGCCGAGGCGGGTCGTCACCTTTAAATGCTCCGGCCGTCTGCGGGAAAGGATCAACGGCAAGGACTAGATCCGCCCCGCTCCCCAAGGGGCGATGCAGAAGCCGCTGGTTCGGCGCCGCCCGATGCCGGTCCCGGCGCACTGCTGTAGATGCGTTGTCCCATGAAAAATGGATAGATGGGAGGCAGGCGAATGCTTCGCCGAACCCTCATTCGAAAAGAGCTGGCTGATGCCAGCTCTTTTCGTTCCGGGGTGGTGCGGACTTCTCCGGCGCTGGAGCGCTCGGGGGCGGGCTCTCGGCCGCCATGGGCAGTCGGCACTGCGTCGTGATGCCCTGGATGCATTTTGGCAGGTGGGGAAAATAGAGCTTGAGCTGCAGCATTGGCCGCCCGGAAAAAAAACAGACCCGTTTCGGGAAATCGAATGTCAGTTGTCTCTGCATGTTTAGGCCGGGCATGTTTCGATTCTGCAAGCAAAGGAAGGGGCGCCGCGCCTTCCCCGAATCCGCAATAGTCTTCCTCCATAATATAATCGCATGGAATATAACGTATTTCTGACGAACTGTAAATACGGGAATGCTGGAGTGCTCAGGGGACTGCATTTGCGAGGGCGATGGCGCGCCTCGGCCGGGCCTTCGCCCGAAGGCCCGGTGGCTGGTCCGCCAGGATCATAGGCCCAGATCCGCGTTGATCAGGATGATCTTGACCCGGCCTTTGGGGAAGGCCTTCTCCGTAATGGTCCAGGTGTTGCAGATCCGGCTGGGGCTTTTGCAGTCTTCACAGCGGCCGGTTTTGACGCAGGGCGTCTTCATGTCGAGGCGCATGGCGTTGGCGGGGGCGACGTAATTCTTGATGCGGAGCATGGCCGCCTCCACGTCCGGAACGATTTTGTTGCGCCCCGCCAGCACGACGACTTCCTTGGGGCCGAAGGTCAGGCCCCCGATCCGGTTGCCGATCATGTCGAGGTTGACGAGCTGACCCTCCTCCGTCACGGCGTTGGTCCCCGTAAAATAAAGATCGACGAGCAGCGAATGCCGCCGTCGTTCGATTTTCTCCGCAGCCGGCACGTCCGTCGCCGTGGTGTCGATCATGGTGATTTCAGGATGCCCGAGGAGGGCGTCGTAGATGCCCGAGGCCGCCACCGTAATGGAGCCGCCCCAGGAGACGGATTTGGGTTGTGATTTCGGGAGGATCTCCTCCATGATGATGTTCCTTGCGCCCGCCAGGTTCATGGCGGTGAACACCTCGAAATTATTGGCCTCCAGAGCTTCCTTGGCATCGTCGATGCGGATGTTCCAGAAATGCTGAATCGGTTTTTCCATGGTCTTTTCCTTACATGTTGGCGTTTTTGAATCGATTTTTTTCGTTCCGTTCCCGGCAGCGTCCGCCGGACAACGGCATTTCCGGGGGATGCCGGGGCGGCCGCCGGAGATGCCCCTCCGGAAAGCCCTTATAGGGTAGTTCATCCCGGGGTTCAAGTGAAATTTGATCTCAAATATAAGGGGTTATGTGAGCGCTTGAAAACTCGATTCGTTTGGCGTATGCTCGGTTCGAAAATGGAGCGCCCGGGAGGGTGACACCGCGGGCGCATTTCTGCGCGGCCATGCCGCCGGGGAGATGGAGCATGCACCTTCACCGCTCAAACACTGGAAGATGGCTGCGCTGGGCCGCCGGGCTCGCCATGGGGCTCCTTTTCGGGTGCGTCGGTCCGCCCGAGGGGATCCGCCCGGTGACCGGATTCGACGCCGAGAGATACCTGGGGCAGTGGTATGAAATTGCAAGGCTGGACCACCGCTTCGAGCGGGGCCTGACCAATGTGACGGCCACCTACAGCGAGAGGGACGACGGCGGCATCGATGTCGTCAATCGGGGGTACGACACTGCGTCCGGGGCATGGAAGAAGGCCCGCGGTCGGGCCTATTTTACCGGCAGCGAACGGGAGGGGAGCCTCAAGGTCTCGTTTTTCGGCCCGTTTTACGGCGGCTACCATGTCATCGCGCTGGACCGGGAAGAATATCGATATGCCCTGGTCTGCGGCCCGAACCGTTCATACCTCTGGATCCTCGCCCGCAGTCCCCGGCTCGAACGGCAGGAGATAGACCGGCTGGTCGAAGCGGCGAAATCCCTTGGTTTCGACACGGACCAGCTGATTTTTGTTCCCCACGGGGATCCGGCGTCCTGATTTCAATCTTTGGTTTTAGATAGAAAGGAAACCCATGCCCTACGTCAACATCAAGGTGACGCGGGAAGGCGTCACCGCTGAGCAGAAGGCGCGGCTCATCCAGGGGGCGACGGAGCTGCTGAGGGACGTTCTGGGAAAGAATCCCGCGACCACGGTCGTCGTCATCGACGAGGTCGACACCGACAACTGGGGCATCGGCGGGGAGACGGTAACCGTCCGCCGCGGCCGCGGGCAGTAGGACGCCGGGGCAGCGTTTCCGATGGCCCCCATCCCGTGATCCCGATGTTCAGGAGGCGGCGCCCGGCGCTTCCTTGCCCATTCTGACCTTCTCCAGGCTTGGGAAGGATTCGCAGAAGGGAGGGCTTGCGGCGGCCGATGGCGCGCCGTGCAGCGGCGGGAGCGCGAGGAGCGCATCCATGCAGCGGTCTTTCTGCTCCCAGAGGGTGTTGACCCAGGCCTGGAATGCGCATCGGAAGCGTTCGTCGTTGAAATAATCCCCCAGCATGTCGGGGGTGATGGGAATGGACCGGATCTGGATCCGGATTTCGGTGATTTTTCCGCACAGGAAATCCCAGAAGCTCCGGGCTCCCTCCGGGTAGGCGATGGTGACGTCGATGAGGCTGTCGAGATGTTCCCCCATGGCCCCCATCACAAAGGCGATGCCCCCGGCCCGCGGCTTGAGGAGATTGCGGTGGGGGGAATGCTGCCGGTCATGCTTGGCACGCGTAAACCGGGTCCCCTCGACAAAGTTCATGATCGATACCGGAATCGTCTTGAACTTTTCGCACGCCTTTCGGGTGGCCGCCAGGTCCTGCCCTTTGAGGTGGGGATGCTTTTCGAGAAAAGCCCGGGAATACCGCTTCATGAAGGGAAAATCGAGGGCCCACCACGCCTGCCCCATGACCGGAAACCAGAAAAGCTCCTTTTTCAGGAAGAACTTCAGGAATGGGATCTCCCGGTGGAAGATTCGCTGGAGCACCAGAATGTCGACCCATGTCTGGTGGTTGGCCACCACCAGGTACCAGCTTCGGCGCTGGAAATTCTCCATGCCGAAGACCTGGTAGCGGATGTCGGCAAAGATATTCTGGTTGAGGTTGTTGACGCCGATCCAGCCGTTGGCGCACGCATTCAGGATGCGGTCGCAGAACGTTCGAAACGGACGGAAGGGGATCGCCGGCTTCAGGACGGCCCCCAGGAAGATCGGCGTGACCCAGAAAAAGGTGTTGAGGACATAAAAGATAAGGGATACGGCCCCCCGGAGGCTGGAATAAGCGGCATTGATCATGGGCGCACCTGTCGTTGTCGGTTGAGGGTTGCCGAGAATATAGCGGCCTGTCCGCATGCCTGGCAAGCCTGCCCAGGATTTTTACAAATATTTTACAATGATTAGAAAGAGGCCTGAACCATGTCTCCACTGATTGCTGCCGAGACCATTGCGAGCGGCATCTGCCTGACGGTCGGTCTGCTGCACTTGACCATCTATCTCCGACGGAAAGAGCTCACCGCCGATCTCTATTTCGCCGCCATGTCGCTCTGTACCGCCGCCAGTGCGATGCTGGGCGCCGTCCTTTACCAGACCGCGGAATTGGCCGCTTTCATGGCCCTGTTCAAATGGCAGGTATCGATTCAGGGCGTCTTCTGGATTGTGCTGGTCTGGTTTGTGGCGGCCTATACAGGGGAATCCCGCCGATGGATGGTATGGGCTGCCACCGGCGCATATGCGGCAGCGATCGTCATCAATGTGGTCTCCCCGGAAAGCCTTCTGTTTTCGAAGGTGGCTCCGCTGCAGTTCGCAGTGCTTCCCTGGGGCGAGCGGATCGCCTTTGTTTCCGGCGAGGCCAACCCCTTTCGCATCGCTGCCGACGCCGCCTGGCTCCTGATGCTCTGGATGACCCTGGAGAGCTGCATCCGCGTCTATCGGAAGGAACGGCGGCGGCAGGCCCTGGTCCTGGGCTTCGGCATTTTTCTTTCCAACGGTGTCGCCTATGTCCACGGCACCCTGCTGGATATGGGCATCGTCGGTCCGCCGCCCCTGTTCAGCTTTGCCTTCCTGGCCCTGATCCTGATCATGAGCGCGGCCTTGACCGGAGAGGTGGTGCGGGCATCGGAGCTGGCACTGGCAGCCTCGGCCAACGAACGCCGGTGGCGCTCCCTGATGGAGAATATCCAGCTCCTGGCGGCCGGCGTCGACCGGCACAAGCGGATCACCTACGCCAACCCCTGGTTCCTCTCGGTGACCGGGTTCTCCCGGGAGGAGATCATCGGCCGGAGATTTCTGGAGCTGGTCGCCGAAGCGGACCGCGGCCCCGCCCTCGAGCGGTTTCAGCGGGCCCTGAACGGCCATGTCCGCAGCCATTCCCGGGTTACCCTCGTGAGGAAGGACGGCGCCGAGATCCGGATCGCCTGGTCCAACGTGGCCCTTCAGGATGGGGATGGTAA
>CAJXSB010000271.1 GCA_913060435.1 uncultured Desulfococcus sp. | reverse complement strand
GGGCAAAGTGGAGAAGACCATCGAATTCAAGCCGTTCTACGCCATCCGCCATCACCTCGGGGAGGGCGGTGGAGAGACGCGCCGGGCGTACTGGCACCTCAAGCGGCGGTTTTCCAGCAAAAAAGGGGACGGGGGCACCGACATGTTCATCTCGTTTACGGACCCTGAACTCCAGCCGGCGGATCCCGGTGTAGAAATCCTGACGGCGCACGTGACCTGCACCAACCGGGACCTGCCGGGCCGGCTCCCCTTCGGTGACACCGACGGCGACTTCAACCTCGAAACGGCGGCACCGGTGGCCCGGGTCGGGAGTCTGATCAAACCGACGGCGACCCGGCGGCCGTTCCTGGCGGGTGCCCTGCAATGGCGGTTGATCTCGCATCTCTCCCTCAACTATATGTCCCTGGTCGACGGGGGAGAGGCGGCGCTGAAGGAGATCCTGAGCCTGTATGACTTTGAAAATTCACCGGCGACCCGGCAGCAGATACAGGGGGTCGCGAAACTGGCGTCCCGATATGTGACCAAGCGTGTCGGCCAGTCCTTCTGCCGGGGGATCGAGACCACCATCACCCTCGACGAGGAGAAATACGTCGGCGCGGGCCTCTTCCTCTTTTCGGCCGTGCTGGAGCGTTTCCTGGGACAGTACGTTTCGGTCAACTCCTTCTCCCAGCTGGTGGTGAAGACCCTACAACGGAAGGATATCGTCAAGCGATGGCCGCCTAGGAGTGGTGAAGATATCCTTCTGTAAACCATAATCCCCAGGAGAGAGGTGGCAGATGGCATCGGAGAAAGCGCGGTCGGAAAAGCGCCGCCTGAACACGACGCCCGACGAAAGGGCGCTGGTGGACCGTCTGTTCGAAGCGCCCTGGCGGTTTTCCTTTTTCCGGGCGGTCAAGCTGCTCGAGGCCCTCATTCCGGATAAAAAGCCCCTGGGGGAGGCGCTGACCCCTGAAGAGGAAGGGGTGCGATTCGAGGTCAAGCCCGGCTTTGGGTTTCCGGCCAGCGATATCCTCTCGCTGAAGGCTGTCGAGGGAGAGGGGCCGGCCCGGATGGCGGTCACCTTCATGGGGCTGGTCGGCCCCAACGGGATTCTGCCCGACTGGTATAATGAGATGGCCCTGGACCGGAACCGGGATAGGGATTTCTCCTTTACGGCTTTCTGCGACATTTTTCATCATCGCCTGGTCTCCCTCTTCTACCTGTCCTGGAAAAAGTACCGCTTTCCCGAAAACTATATTCCCGGGGCCGGGGATCGGCTTTCCAACTGCCTCTTTTCGCTGATCGGACTCGGTACGCCGGGTCTCCGGGGCCGCATGGGTCTTTCGGAGGAGTCCCTGCTGTTTTATTCGGGGCTGCTCTCCCGGACCGTCCCATCGGCGGTGGCCATCGAGGCGGCGGTGGAGTACCTGGCCGGCGTGCCGGCGTGGGTGGATCAGTTCGTCAACCGGATGCTGCCCCTCAGCGAGGAGGACCAGACCCGGGTCGGTGCGGCCAACAGCCGGCTGGGGGTGGACGCGGTCTGCGGCAGCTTTGTCTGGGAAAACCAGACGAAGTTTCGCGTCAACCTCGGCCCGATGACGTTCCGGCAGTTCTGCGACTTTATTCCCACCGGCAGTCTGCTCCGGCCGATCTTCGCGCTGGTGAGATACCAGGTGGGCATCGAGTTTGAATTCGAGATCCGCGTTCACCTGAAACGGGAGGAAGTACCCGGCAGCGTTCTGGGGGCAGATGACGCAACCGCCCCCCGGCTGGGGTGGTCGACATGGATCAAGCATCCGGAATTTGTCCATGAAACGGATCCGTATATCACCTTTCCGGACCCTGATCCCTGAGTGCTACGACTGGAGCGCCATCCGCCGGGAAGGGTTAACCCGAAGGCGCCTGCACACGGGGGCGCCCCCCAGCAGGTCGCAGCGCAGGGAGAGCGCCGCGCGGAATGAACCCCGTGGCAGGAGAAAGGAGCACCCCCCATGCCCAGATCAAACCTGAAATCGCTGATCGCCAAATTGAACAGCACCTGTCGCAAGGCCCTCGAGGCTGCTGCGGGGCTGTGCCTGTCTCAGACCCATTATGAGGTGGATCTCGAGCATTTTTTCATCAAGCTGCTCGACATCCCCAACACCGATTTTCAGAAAATCCTTCGATATTTCGAAATCAACGAATCCAGACTGGTCGCCGACCTCACCCGGGCCATGGAGGGGTTCAAGACCGGCAATGCCCGAAACCCGGCCCTTTCCCCCCGCATCCCCCGGATGATCGAGGCGGCCTGGCTTGCAGCGTCGGTCAACTACGGCGCGGCGCAGGTGCGGTCGGGCCATATCCTCCTGGCCCTTCTCGAGGACGATGAGACCGCCCGCATGCTGCAGTCCAGCGCCGAAGCATTCGGAAAAATATCTCCCGAGCAGCTTTCCCAGAACCTTCCGGACCTGACGGCGGGGTCCGACGAGGAGACCGGCGCCCCGGCGGCACCGTCTCCGGGGCAGGAACGATCCGGCCGGGCAGCACCGGCGGGCACCAAGGCGCTGGATCAGTTTACCATCGACCTGACCGAGCGGGCCCGCCGGGGCGAGATCGATCCGGTGCTCGGCCGGGATGTCGAGATCCGGCAGATGGTCGACATCCTGATCCGCCGGCGCCAGAACAATCCGATCCTCACCGGCGAGGCCGGCGTCGGCAAAACCGCCGTGGTCGAGGGGTTTGCCCTCCGGATCGCCGAGGGCGATGTCCCCGAGCCCCTCAAAAACGTGGCGCTTCACACCCTCGACCTGGGGCTGCTCCAGGCCGGGGCCGGCATCAAGGGGGAATTCGAGAACCGCCTCAAGGGGGTGATCGAAGAGGTCAAGGCTTCGCCCATCCCCATCATCCTCTTCATTGACGAGGCCCATACCCTCATCGGCGCCGGCGGCTCCCAGGGGGCCGGGGACGCGGCCAACCTCCTCAAGCCGGCCCTGGCCCGGGGCGAGCTTCGTACCATTGCCGCCACCACCTGGGCCGAATACAAGAAGTATTTTGAAAAGGATGCGGCCCTGACCCGGCGCTTCCAGGTCGTCAAGATCGAGGAGCCGGACGAGGCCAACTGCCTGGTCATGATGAGGGCCGTGGGACCCTTTCTCGAGAATCACCACAAGGTCATGATCACGGACGACGCGCTGGTCGAGGCCGTTCGGCTCTCCCACCGCTACATTTCCGGCCGCCAGCTGCCCGATAAGGCGGTGAGCGTCCTCGACACGGCCTGCGCCCGGGTCGCCATCGGGCTGAACACCATTCCGCCGCCCATCGAGGCGGCCAACCGTCGGATCGCCCATATCGAGCGCGAGATGAAAATTCTGCAGCGGGAATCCATCATGGGGCGGGATCACGCCGGGCGTCTTGCCGCGCTGGCTGAAGAAAAAGCGAGGGTGGCGGCCGACCGGGAGACCCTGGACGACCGCTGGGAAAAGGAGCTGGCGGTGGCCCGGGAGATCCTGTCGCTCCAGCAGGAGATCCAGGCCGCCGTCGACGCCGGCGGGGAGGATGCGGCGGCCGAGGGGCTCCAGGGCCGCTTGAACGCCCTGGAATCCGAGCTCTCGACGGTGCAGGAGGGAGAACCCATGGTGCAGGTGGCCGTGGACGCCGGGATCGTCTCGGAGGTGATCTCAGGCTGGACGGGCATTCCCACCGGACGGATGATGACCGATGAAATCGAGACGGTTCTCCAGTTGGAGGACCATCTCCGCCGGCGGATCATCGGGCAGGACCACGCGCTTGCGTCCATCGCACAGATGGTCCAGACCGCCCACGCCGGCCTGGAGGATCCATCCAAGCCCACGGCGGTTCTGCTCATGGTGGGCCCCAGCGGCGTGGGAAAGACGGAAACCGCCCTCGCCCTCTCGGAGCTCCTCTACGGCGGGGAGCAGAACGTCATCACCATCAACATGTCCGAGTACCAGGAGGCCCATACCGTTTCGGGCCTCAAGGGGTCACCCCCGGGGTACGTCGGCTATGGCGAGGGGGGGGTGCTGACCGAGGCGGTCCGGCGCCGGCCCTACAGCGTGGTCCTCCTGGATGAGATCGAAAAGGCCCACACCGACGTCACCGAGATCTTCTATCAGGTTTTCGACAAGGGGATGATGGAGGACGGCGAAGGCCGGCAGATCGACTTCAAGAATACCCTGATCATCATGACCTCCAACCTGGGGACCGACATGATCATGAAGGTCTGCGCCGACGAGGAGACCATGCCGGATGCGCCGGCCCTGGCCGAGATGCTGCGGCCTGAGCTGCAGAAGCATTTCAAGCCCGCCTTTCTCGGGCGGCTCAAGGTGGTCCCGTATTTTCCCATCTCCGACGATATCATGCGGCGGATCGTTCAGCTGAAGCTGGACCGGATCGCCCGTCGGATGAAGGAGAACCGGAATGTTGACTTCATCTACGACGACGCGCTGGTCGAGGCCGTGGCCAGCCGCTGCACCGAGGTGGACAGCGGCGCAAGGAACATCGACCACATCCTGACCAATACGCTGCTGCCCGAGATGTCGAGGGAGATGCTGTCGATCATGGCGGCCGGCGGCGACATGAAGGCGGTGCGGGTGGCTGTCGAGGAGGAGGGATTTGTTTTCGACATTGACTAATTGCACCATTATCTGCAGCGGAGATGGCCCCATGCCAGCCCGGGAAACCTCCGCAAAAGGCACCCATGTCGGTCTGGGGTGGTTTTCTTCGCCTGCCGGCTCGCCGATGCCGCCGGAGGGTTCATGAACAGGGGGGCGCGCATCCCGTTTTGCCTAAACGGAGAGACCATCGCCCGGATGCGGGAGGTCCTTGCCGCAGCGGACTATTCGGAGCTCGGGATCTATCATCGCCTGCAGGCGGAGGATGCCGTCCGCTTCGAGCCCCGGGAGATCCCGCGGCTGATGGAGATGACCCGGCGGAAAACCCCGCTGGACATCTTCATCCGGCTCTTCCTTCTCGGTGCTCCGGTTCCCGTCGGAGCAGCATCAGGTGCGGTGGCGCCGATGGCGCTGGATGACTGGACGGATGAGGGGCTGCTCTCCGCCGACGGCGATGCGGTTCGGGCGCCGCTGCAGCTGGTGCCCGCAAGCCGCCTCCTGGTGGCCTTTGACCCGTCGACCCGGCACGGCGTCGTCGAGGCGCAGCCGGATCATGTTCACGGCCTGGGGATGAGCTCCCTCAACCTCCTGAACGGGACCATCCGACGGGAGGTGGGGGCGGCCCTCGATCTGGGCACCGGCTGCGGCATC
Source organism: uncultured Desulfococcus sp. (assembly GCA_913060435.1). GTDB lineage: Bacteria > Desulfobacterota > Desulfobacteria > Desulfobacterales > Desulfococcaceae > Desulfococcus. The sequence continues at coordinate 1,325 of CAJXSB010000271.1, read as the reverse complement.
CAGGGCCTGGTGTGCGCCCGGCACAGCCGACGGGTCATCTCGACGGATGTCAATCCCCGCGCCCTCAACATCGCCCGCTTCAATGCCATGCTCAACGGCCTGGAGAACATCCTCTTCCGCGAGGGCAGCCGATTCGATCCGGTGGAACGCGAGCGCTTCGATCTGATCCTCATGAACCCCCCGTTCGCCATCTCGCCGGACCGGCGCTTCTGGTTCCGGGACGGCGGCATGGCGGGGGACGGGTTCGTAAAGGCGCTGATCACCGAGGCGCCGGCCCACCTCAACGAGGGAGGGTTCTGCCAGATTACTGCCCAGTGGGCCCACAGGCGCGGCGAAGCCTGGACGGACCGGCTGAAGCGCTGGCTGGAAGGCAGCGGCTGCGACGCCTGGGTCCTCCGCATGAAGACCCAGAATCCCGAAACCTACGCCGCCAATTGGATTTCCGAAACCGAAAAGAATTCGCCCCAGGCCTACCGCGAAAGATGGCGCGGCTGGATGGCCTATTTCGAGGCCTCCGGCATCGAGGCCGTCAGCACCGGGATGATCGCCCTTCGCCGAAGGCCGTCCATTGACAACGATTTCTGGGTAACGGAGGATGTTGAGAGCATCGGCGACGGTGCGGGGGCGGCATTTTACCGTGGATTTCTGCTGCGGGATTTTGTGAGGCGAACGCGCGACGCAGCATGGCTCGATACGGCCTTTACCCTCGCCCCGGAGATCCGGATTGAAAAAAGCCTTACACCGGGGATGCCGGGATGGGCGCTGGAGAAGATCATCCTCCGGCATCTCGGGGGAATCCGTTTTGCCGGCCAACTGGACGGCAGGATGATCGATCTTCTGGGACGCTGTGACGGGAGCACGCCGCTGGGGCACCTGGTCGACGCGCTGGCCGAGACGATGGGCACCGACCGGGGGGATATTGTGGCCTCTGTGCTCGGCGTTATGCGAAACCTTGTAGCGCGGGGGTTTGTGCTGCCGCCCGGCATCCTGTGATGAAAACGTTTAACGGTTTTGCGGAAAGTAGGTGAATCATGAGGAAACATCTTTTTGTTCAGATGCTTGCGGCCCTGCTGCTTTTCGGTGTCGGCTGCTCGAGCCGGATGGCCGGGGACGCGCAGCTGCGGCTCGGGAACTACGACGCCGCCGTCCAGAACCTTCAGAAGGCGGTGTCGGAAGATCCGGAGGACGGAGAGGCCCTGCGGCAGCTGGGAATCGCCCATTACCGGAACGGAGATCCGGCGCTGGCCGTCGATGCACTGACCCGTGCCCTTGCGATCCTTCCGGACGACCCGGACGCCCGCTATTATCTCGGCCTGGCCGCACTC
>CAJXSB010000270.1 GCA_913060435.1 uncultured Desulfococcus sp. | reverse complement strand
GTTAGAGTTATTCTTTGTATTCTTTGCAGCGGCCATGGCTTTTAGGGGAGAGGTATAATGTCCGACAGCCGTAAGGTGATGATCATCGATGCGAGCCCTTTGATCCGGTCTTCGGCCAGGCGCATGATCCGCAGCGCATTTCCGGGGATCGGGGTTCTGGAGGCGGACTCTGCGGCTTCAGCGATGAGGCTCTTCCGCCAGTGGCGCCCCGTGATGGTGATCACCGACATTCATCTCCGTAAAAGCAGCGGTCTCGCGCTGGCGGAAAAGATTGCCTCGTGCGCTTCAGAGACCACCATCGTCATCTTTACCAACGAAGATGGGCGGGAGTACAGAAAAGAAGCACTGGAAAGAGGTGCCGATTTCTTTTTCTCCAAATCGGAGCCAAGCGGCGGGGCCATCCTTGAAATCCTCAAACATCGACTAAAGGAAGCACCGGCAGGCAGGCCATGAGAGCGCTGCTGCAAAGCACGAAGGCGGCCTGCCGGGAGCGGCGGAAATGCCTGGGGGGCTCGGGACAAGGGTTCGCCAGCGGATTCCTGCCGACGCAACTCCGATGGATAGCTTGAATAGCATGGATCCGAGCCATGAAGCGGGAGACGGAAAATGAAAACATGGATACGCCATTATCTCGAGTATATAAAGTTCAGCTTCTGGTTTGTTCCCGGGCTCATGGTGCTTGGCGCGATGCTGCTATCCTTTTCTGCGGTGGCGCTGGACAAACAGCTGAACCTTTATACTCACGACGCCCTGCGGTTTCTCTACAGCGGCGGTGTCGATGGTGCCCGATCCATTCTGGCCACCATCGCCGGATCGATGATGACGGTGGCCGGCGTGACCTTCTCGATCACCATTGTCGCACTGACGCTGGCATCGTCGCAGTTTGGACCTCGTCTGCTGAGAAATTTCATGAAAGACAGGGGCAACCAGGTCGTACTCGGATCGTTTATCGCCACCTTTATCTATTGTATCCTTGTCATCCGGTCGGTAACCACAAAGGAGACATCGGATTTCGTGCCGGATATCGCGGTGACGCTTGCCGTAATCATGTCGCTGATCAATGTGGGGATTCTCATCTATTTCATCCATCATGTCTCCGTCTCCATACAGGCCGACAAGGTCATTTCCCGTGTGTACCGGGACCTCTTGGGGCACCTGGAGAATCTCTTTCCCACGGAACTGGGCTATGAATCTGTAGAGAACCGCGAGCAGGCGGCGGATGCGACGGCTGCCGACGCTTCGGACTCCCGCAGGCACGGCGTTGCCGCCACCGCATCCGGCTACCTCCAGGCGATTGACGACGATGGGCTGATGGAATATGCAACAAGAGAGAACCTCCTTGTCCGTCTCCATTTTCGACCAGGTGAGTTCATCACAACGGGCGACATCATCGCTACGGTGGAATGCGATGAAGACATCCCGGAAAACGCTGCCGCAGGAGTGGAAGGCGCCCTGATTCTCGGAGAGCGACGAAGTGCCGAGCAGGATGCTGAATTCGCAGTGGACCAGCTGGTGGAAATCGCGCTGCGCGCCCTGTCACCGGGTGTCAACGATCCTTTCACGGCCATTTCGTGCATTGATTGGCTTGGTTCGGCGCTCTGCTTTTTGACTACCCGGGAAATCCCTTCGCCATACCGCCATGATGGCGACGACGTCCTGAGGATCGTAGCCAAGGCGGTTACGTTCGAAGGCATCATGAACGCGGCCTTCGATCAGATTCGCCAGTGCGGCAGGTCGAATGTCGCCGTTATGGTCCGGCTCATGGCGGCACTGAAGAAAATTGCGGGCCATGCCCGCACCGCGGAACAGCGGCAGGCGGTGATGCGCCAGGCGAAGATGATTCTGCGGGCAAGCCGGGAATCATTTCCCGAAACGAATGACAAAAAGGATGTTTCCTCGCACTACCAGGATTTGCTGGAGTGCAAGAAAGATGGACTAACTGCATACATGGAGGAGTGCGGTTGAAATGAATCGGATGACGATGGCTTTGGCGCTGTTGGCTTGCTTTTTCTTCACGTTGGCCGTTGACGCCTTTCCGGATGAATTGACGGACCTGCTGACGGGCAAGCCCGGGGAGCGGCAGGCGCCGGTGGAGAAGGTCATCACGACCCGCGCCTCGACCCAGAGCGACCGCGATATCCGCCAGCGGCTCCGACAGATTTTTTCAGAGCTGAATACCCTCAGGGGAATTGAAATCTCGGTCAGCAGCGGCGTGGTGACGCTGACGGGGGAGGTCGATTCGACCGGCAGCGAGGCCAAGGCGCTGCAGCTTGCCCGACAGGTGGAGGGCGTGGTCGAGGTCGAAAATGAGATTGTGGTGAACCGCAGCCTCTCCAAACGCCTGGCATATACCTGGGAACACGTGGCGGGGCTGATCCGGCATCTGGCTGCGGGCCTGCCGCTGTTCGCGCTGGCGCTGCTGGTCTTTGCACTGTCATGGGCGGTCGGCGGCTGGATGGCGGCCCGCCGCAGCCTGTTTCGCCGCATCAGCCCCAATCATTTCATTGCCGGACTGCTGGGGCAGATCACCCATCTGTGTTTCATTGTTGCCGGCACCGTCGCGGCCCTGATGCTGGTGGACGCCACCGCGCTGTTGGGCACCGTCCTTGGTGCGGCCGGGATCTTCGGCCTTGCGGTGGGTTTTGCGGTGCGGGATACGGTGGAAAACTATATCGCCAGCATCCTGCTGAGCCTGCGCAACCCCTTTGAGGTGAATGATCTGGTGTCGATCAACGGAAACGAGGGCAGCGTGGCCAGGCTCACCTCCCGCGCCACGATCCTGATTTCGCCGGACGGCAACCATATCCGCATCCCCAACGCCGAGGTCTTCAAGGCGGTGATCACCAATTTCACCCGCAACCCCGAGAGGCGATTCGACTTCGATGCCGGCATCGACACGGCGGCGGATCTCCTGGCGGCCCAGGCCCTGGCGCTCGAAACGCTCAAGTCGACGATGGGTGTCCTCGAAGAACCGAAGCCGATGGTCGTCATCGATGCCCTCGGGGACTCCAATGTGCTGCTGCGCATGTATGCCTGGGTGGATCAGCGCCATTACAGCTTTATCAAGGTTCGGAGCGAAGCCATCCGGCGGGTTAAGGCGGCCTTCGACGAGGCGGGCATTGTCATGCCCGAGCCGATATACCGGCTCCGGGTCTCCACAGGCGATGCCGAGGCTTCCGGCGGCCCTCTGGGAAAAGCGGCAATGGCCGAGGCGGGGGATATCCAGGATGTCAGCGTCGAGGACGCACTGCGGCAGCGGGTCATGGACGCGCAGGCCCAGGGAGGGGGCGAAAATCTGCTCACGGAAGACGCACCCAAGGAACTGTAGCATCCAATGCGCCTCCCGGGGCGCCGCCAATTGAGAAATGAGTTGACAATTCGATTGGAATCCGCTTTCTATCACCGCTGATTGCCGAAACGCCTCGGGTGCGGAAACCAGTCCGGCGCAATGCGATGGATGGTTTTCCGTTGGCGGCGGCGATTTTTGCTTTACCTGATATTTGATCAAATATATGATCATAAATCATGAATGGATGGAGTGCGAATATGGGTTTGACACTGATGGAAGGCAACGAGGCCATCGGATGGGGGGCCATGGCCGCCGGCTGCTCTTTTTTCGCCGGCTACCCCATTACACCGGCCACGACAATCTACAACACCATGCTCCGGCTGCTGCCCCCCAGGGGAGGTGTCTGCCTCCAGGGAGAAGACGAGATCGCCTCCATCGGCTTCTGCCTCGGGGCGTCCATGGCCGGCATGAAGGCCATGACGGCGACGTCGGGGCCGGGGATCAGCCTCTACAGCGAGCAGATCTCCTTCGCCATCGGCAGCGAAATCCCCATCGTCATCGTGGATGTTCAGCGGCTGGGGCCCTCCACCGGGTCCGCCACCAAGGGCGCCGACGGCGACATCCAGTTCCTGCAGTGGGGCAACAGCGGGGGGCTTCCGGTGATCGTGCTGGCGCCGGTGGATGTCAAAGACTGCTACACCCTCACCATGGAGGCGTTCAACCTGGCGGAAAGATTTCGATGCCCCGTTTTTGTGGCCGCCAACAAAGAGATTTCCATGACCCGGGAGACCTTCGATCTGGACGCGCTGGATCTGCCGGAGGTCGTCGAGCGGCGGCGGTCGGACGGCAGGCGGCCGTTCCTGCCTTTTGGCGCGGCGGAAGGGCGCCAGGTGCCGGATTTTCTGCCCATCGGGGGGCGGACGCTGGTCCGGCAGACCTCCTCGACCCACGGGCCGGATGGCTACATCACCACCGATCCGGCGGAGATTGCGATGATGCAGGATCGGCTCGATGCCAAGCTTCAATCCTCCGTTTCCGGGTTCACCCATTATGATGAATACGTCGTTCCCGGGGCCGATACGCTGGTGGTTGCCTATGGGGTAACCGCCCGTGCCGCCAGGACTGCTGTCCGGCATGCGGAAAAAAGCGGGCGGAAGGCGTCGCTCCTGGTGCTGAAAACCCTGTGGCCCGTTCCCGAGCAGTTGATCCGGGAAAAGGCCGAACCCTACACCCGTGTGGTGATGCCGGAGATGAATCTCGGCCAGTATGTCAGGGAGCTCCAGCGGGTGCTGCCCGGAAAAGGAATCGATTTCCTGGGCCGGATGAACGGTGAGCTCATCAAGCCCGGCCAGATTCAGGAGGTGATTCAGCATGGATAGTCTATTGAACAGCAGCCGTCCGCCGGTCTTCTGCCCCGGGTGCTCCCATGACAAGGTTGTGCATGCCCTGGACCAGGCATTGACGGAGATGGGATTTTCGGGTGAAGATGTCGTCATTGTGACGGACATCGGGTGCTCCGGCCTCTTCGACACTTTTTTCCATAGCCATGCGTTTCACGGCCTCCACGGTCGGGCCCTCACCTATGCCACCGGGATCAAGATGGCGCAGCCGGATCTGAAGGTCATCGTCACCATGGGCGACGGCGGCTTGGGGATCGGCGGGGCCCATCTCCTCAGCACCTGCCGCCGTAATATCGACATTACCCTCCTGGTTCTCAACAACTTCAACTACGGAATGACCGGGGGCCAGTGTTCGAGCACCACGCCCCGGGACGCCGTGGTCGGCTCCGGGTTCCTCAACCGCCTGGAGAAGCCCATGGACATCTGCCAGGTGGCCGGGGCGGCGGGGGCCCCCTGGGTGGGCCGGGCATCCACCTATGATGACGCCCTGGTGGCGGAACTGAAGGCGGCCATCGCCTTTGAAGGCTTCTCCCTCCTGGACATCTGGGGGCTCTGCCCCGGGCGGTACACACGGAAAAACAAGCTGAACCCCAAGGGCATTGCCGCCGACCTGGCGCTGCTTCCCGATGTGTCGGGCTACCGGAAGCGGAACGAGCGGATGGAATACGGCAGGGCCTACCGCCAGGAAGCCGCCGCCCTCGAAGCCCCGTCCGAGCCGGTCCGCATCGAGGCCGGATGCAGGGCGCCCCAGAGAGGCCGGCAGGAGGTGGTGGTCCTGGGCAGCGCCGGGCAGCGCATCATCACCGCGGGCGAGCTGATCTGCCTGGCCGGGGCCACGGCCGGGTGCCACGCCACCCAGAAGAACGACTACCCCATCACCGTTATGCGGGGGCATTCCGTGAGCGAGGTGATCCTGTCGGAGAACGAGATTGAATATACCGGCATCGAAAACCCCTCGGCGGTCATTGCCCTGGCCCCCGAAGGCGTGGGTCGACGCAGCAGGATGTTCTCTGCGTTGTCGCCGGAAGCCCTGGTCATCCGGGCGGAGGGCATTGAACTGCCCCCCACAGCGGCCAGGGTCGTTGCGGTCGATTTCAAGGCGAAGAAGATCAAATCACCGGACTGGGCCCTGGCGTCGCTCGTGGTGCTGGCCCATGAAAATCGGGTCCTCACCATGGATATGCTGAAAGGAGCGCTGGGGTTCCGATTCAAAAAGGAGGTGCTCGAGATGGCGAAGGCGGTTGTTGACAAGATTTCCGCTTGAACCGCAGGGAGGATTGCGCGAAAACAAAAAATCAAGGGGCCATGACAGCCCTTGGGATGCCAGGGAAAAATCGTGTAATTCAGCTTACGAGTCTCTTTCGCCCGATGGACGGAGAACAGTGGATTATGAAACTCGAAATTGGAGCTTGTAAAAGTCAATGAAGAGGAAATAGAAATGGATTTTAAGCTTTCCAAAGAACTTGAAATGCTGCAGAAGGCCGTGCGGGAGTTCGCCAACAAGAAGATTGCCCCGAACGCCGATGAATGGGACCGCAATCATTATCTGCCATATGAAGAGGTCATGAAGCCGATGGGGGAGCTCGGTTTTTTCGGAACGGTGATTCCCGAGGCGTACGGCGGGGAGGAGATGGGGTGGCTGGCGGCCATGATCGTCACCGAGGAAATCGCCCGGGTATCGAGCTCCCTGCGGGTGCAGATCAACATGCAGACCCTGGGGTGCGCCTACACGATCCACCACTACGGCAGCGAGGCCCTGGCCGCCAAGTATGTCCCCAAGCTGGTGAGCGCCGAATACGTGGGCGGGTTCGGTATCACCGAGCCGGATGCCGGGTCGGACGTCATGGCCTTGAGTTCTACGGCCGAGGACAAGGGCGACCA
>CAJXSB010000269.1 GCA_913060435.1 uncultured Desulfococcus sp. | reverse complement strand
CGGCTGTCGGACATCATACCTCTCCCGTATATCCCCTTCGATGCTTCAAACGATACCAAAACCAGATTTCAACTTTCGAGATTCGTTCATGCGATGGATATTGTGAGGTGTTCTCCGGCGGATGAAACTCGAAAATCAAGAACAGATATAATATGATGGATTCGGATGCAAACATAAATGAGGTGCAGCCCCTATATGCACGCATCCACCACGGTAAATCGACGAGACCGCCATCCCAACAGGGATGCCGCACGCTTCCCGTGCTTCGCCATGAAATGAATTTTCCGTTGACTTTATGAGAAGGATCATCGGAAAATTGAAAGCCTATTTCATTCATCTATGGAGTTCAACTTTCGAGATCATTCATGCGACGGAAATTATGAGGTGTTCTCCGGCGGATGAAACTCGAAAATTGCGTAAGGAAGCTTCATGACGATAGCGGACATCTCTTCCATTAACTGGGCACAAGTGACATCCCATCTGGTCCAGCTCATCATCGCATACGCTCTGGCACTTCCCATCGGCCTCAACCGGCTGCTCAGCGAACAGCGCTTCGGTCTGCGCACCTTTCCGCTGGTCGCGACGGTCTCGTGCGGCTTCATGCTGGTGGGCATATCCGTCATTACCACAACCGGCGGGGAAGCCAGGGTCATCCAGGGCATCATCACCGGCATCGGGTTCATCGGCGGCGGAACGATTTTCAAGAATGAAGACAACGTCACGGGCATGATCTCTGCCGCCAGCATCTGGAACACCGGTGCCATCGGCATCGCCGTCGCATTCAAGCGCCTGGAGATTGCCATCGTCCTGAGCGCCATCAACACCTTCACCCTGTTCATGGTTGGACGGGTGAAGGAAAAAATTGATGAAGAAGTGCATCACGACGCCGGCCGCGGCGATGAATAGATCGTGTCAAAATGGACTGCTCACCGGCATGCCGGCGCAGGGGGCAAGGCCGGCCCCGGCAGCCGGATACTTGTGGAGAACCATTCGAATAGGGTCGAAACCCCATGGCCCTCTTTGCCCGGCATGCCTAATATCATTTGTAAGATGTTCTCTGACCACCAATAGAAAGGAAGGTAAATCGATGAGCGAAACAAGGAATGCCTACGTAAATAAGATCAAAGCCAAGCTGGACGAATGGAATGCCGAGATCGACAAACTGGAGATCAAGTCGAGGAAAAAAGAATCGGAAATGCGTGCGGCCTACGAGGAGCGGATCAGCGATTTGAAAGAGAAGCGAAAATCCGCTGGCCAGGAGCTGGAGAAACTCCAGGCCGCGGGCAAGGATGCATGGGAGGACCTGAAAGCCGGCGTTGAAAATGCCGCCAAATCGCTGAGCGATGCCATCCAGTCCGCCAAATCCAAATTCAAGTAAACACCCGGTGATCATCTCCGGACGGCGTCCAGCATCTGCGAGGCATTGGATCCGATTCGTCTGATCCGGGGCATCTGATCCAATGACAAGCCGTACTTTATTTTCAAAGGAGGTTTTATGGGATTCGAAATCAGCGGGCTGTTTGGCCTGATTATCCTGATCGCCGACATCTGGGCGATCGTCAATGTGTTTCAGAGCGGTGCATCCACCGGGAAGAAAGTGTTATGGATCGTGCTGATCCTGATACTCCCGGTCATCGGGCTGATCTTGTGGTTTTTTGCCGGACCCAAGACATCGCGCGTTTCGTGAACCTGCCGAGATGACAATGAAAGCACTGATGAATATCGGCCGATTCAAGGAGATCGCATCGGCTTTCGTCAAATACGGCTTTGCGGATGTCGTACGGCTGCTCGACCTTCCCGGACATCGCATGGCGGACCGGATCATGGATGTCGATCCGGATTTGACGCCATACCAGCGCTTCCGAATGGCGTTGGACGAGCTGGGGCCGACGTTTGTCAAATTCGGCCAGGTCATGAGCCTTCATGCCGACCTGCTTCCCGGCCCCCTGATTCAGGAGCTGCAGAAGCTGCAGGACGATGCCGCGCCGGTGGATGTCGCATCCATCAAAATGGTCATCCGCGACAATCTTGCATCCTCCTGGGATGAGGTGTTCCTTTCCTTTGACGAGCGACCACTGGCGGCGGCTTCCCTTTCCCAGGTTCACCGGGCGGTGCTCCGGGAAGGCCCCACCGCCGTTGCCGTCAAGGTGCAGCGCCCGGATATTGAAACCAAAATAGTAACGGATCTCGGCATCTTGAAAGCGATCGCCGAAAGAATGCATGAGCGGATCTCGGAGATGCAGATCTATGAGCTGCCGAGGCTCGTGGCCCTGGTCGAAAAAACGCTGATGCGCGAACTCGATTTTTTTCGGGAAGCCCGCTACGTTCAGATCGCCAGAAGTCACCTGGCCGATCTGGAAGGGGTCCATGTTCCAGAGGCTTACCTGCATCTCTGCACGCCCCAGCTGCTGGTAATGGAATATATCGACGGTGAAAGCCTCAGAACGCTGGATGTGAAAGGACTGCAGGACCCTGCGGCGATGGCCAGAAACGGACTGCACGCCACGGTGCGGCAGCTCTTTGAGGTCGGCTTTTTCCACGCCGACCCCCACCCGGGGAATCTCATGATATCGGGCGGCGACACCATCGTCATGCTGGATTGGGGGATGGTCGGCCGGCTGACCCCGGAGGACCGCAACGAAATGGTCGACATGATCGACGCCATTTCGGAGAAGGAGAGCCGGCGGCTGGTCGACACCCTGCTCCGGATGACGGCGGCGCCAAGCGACATCGATCGGCGCGCCCTCGAACGCGATGTCATCGATATCCTCGATGCCCACCTGGTGGCCTCGCTGTTCGAGCTCCGCCTCGGGAAGCTGATCATGGAGATCACCGACCTGCTCCGAAGGTATCACCTCCAGATTCCCACCGACCTTTTCATGATGATCAAAGCCCTGCTCACCGCCGAAGCAACGGTTCAGCGGATCTATCCGGAGATGGATATCGTGACGGAATTGCAGCCGCATCTCAAGCGCATCGCCGCCCAGCGCTTCCGCCCGGGATTCCTTTGGCGCGGACTCCGTACGACGGTTCTGAAGCTGGCCGCGGCACCGACTCGGTTTCCCCAGCGAATCGGCGACATCGTTGAAAAAATGGAGCAGGGCCGCCTCCAGATCGGTTTTGAACACAGAAACCTGGAGGGACTGCAGAGCACCTTTGAGAAAATCTTCAGCCGGTTGACCATGGGCGTCATTCTGGGGGCGCTGATCATCGGCTCCTCGCTGATCATCACGACGGGGATCCCCCCGATCATCCTCGGCTATCCTGCGCTGGGCCTTGCAGGATACCTCGTCTCCGCCGTGCTGGGGCTGTGGGTCGTTTTCGACATCCTTCGCAACCGCTGATCCTGTACCCCGCATCTTGGGAGGCTCTTTTCCGAAAAATTGGAGCGGAAAAATGTGGTCAGATGCAACAGCAGGGAATAATTTTAAGTATTTTAATGGTGTTGGGTTCTGCTGAGCCGCATTTTACATGGCAGCGGCAATCAAACCCATTCAACCGCTGGAGGTGAACATGACACAAGCGTACGACGCACTGGTGATCGGGTCCGGCACGGCTGGGCAGACCGCCGCCTATCGATTGAAGCGCAGTGGATTGACGGTGGGATTGGTCGAACAGAGCGACACCCCGGGGGGCACCTGCGCATTGCGGGGATGTCAGGCCAAGAAGTGGTTTTACGAGGGGGCTGAAACCGTGGCACGATCCCGCCACCTGTCGGGCATCGGCATCACGTCGCCGGCATCCGGCGACTGGACGCAGCTCCGGGATGCCAAAAACCGCTTCACCGACGGCGTTCCGTCACACACGGTGGACGGGCTGAAGGATGCCGGCATCGACTATATCGAGGGCCGGGCCAGGTTCACGGGACCGCAGGCCATAAGCGTCGACGGCCGGGATATCTCCGCACGGGCGTTCGTTCTCGCCACCGGTGCCGTACCCATGCCGCTGCCCATCGACGGCGCCGAATGGATGATCTCCAGCGATGCGTTCATGGAGCTCGAGCACCTGCCCCGCAGGATCGTGTTCATCGGCGGCGGCTTCATCTCTTTCGAGTTCGCCCATTTTGCCGCCCGGCTCGGTCCGGCGGACATCCGCTGCACCATACTGGAGGCAGCCCCCCGCCCCCTGAATACCTTTGACGAGGAGATGGTCGGCCTTCTCTCGTCGGCATCCAGGGATGAAGGCATCGACATCCACTGCAGCGTGGAGATCACCGCCATCAAGAAATCCGGGGAAGCCTTTACGATCACGACCAAGGACCACGGCCGATTTGAGGCGGATCTTGTGGTGCACGGCGCCGGCCGCGCACCGAACATCGAGGATCTGGCACTCGACCGCGCCGGCATCCAGTCCTCCCGCCAGGGCATCACCGTCGATCCCCATATGGCCACCACCACACCCCATATCTACGCCGCAGGCGACTGCGCGAAGACCATCCAGCTCGCCCGGGTGGCGGATGCCGAGGCAGCGGCGGCGGCGGACAACATCCTCCGCATGCTGAACGGCGATCCACCCGAAGCAGCCATGGACTACACGGCGGTGCCGGCCGTCCTCTTCACCTATCCCCAGTACGGAATGGTGGGAAAGACGGAGGCTGCCCTCCAGGAGAAAGGGATCGATTATCAGAAAAGCAGCGGCGACCACCTCGGATGGCCCACCTACAGGCGGGTCGGAATGCGGCAGGCAGCATACAAACTGCTCGTGGGAGAGGAAGGGAAGATTCTGGGTGCACACATCCTCTCCGACAACGCGGCCGGGCTCATCAATATATTTACCCTCGCCATGGCCAACAGCATCTCCGCCGCAGCGCTCTACCACCAGAGCATCATGACGCCCTACCCGTCACGGGAGAGCGACATCATCTACATGCTGAAGCCCTTGATATCCTAGTGTCGATGGCATAGCAGAGGTCTTTGATGATATCGATCATATCGCTGCTGCTGGTGCTGATGCTCTCGATACTGGTCACCCGGATCGCCACCGTCGCCCTCACCCACACCGGGCTGGCCCGCGAATCGGCCAAATTTCAGGCCCGCTCGGCCTTCACCGGCGTCGGATTTACGACCAATGAATCGGAAAAGGTGGTCAACCACCCCATCCGGCGCCGGATTCTGATGCTCCTCATGCTCCTGGGCAATGCCGGGGTGGTCACGGCCGTCTCCTCGCTGATCCTCTCGTTCGTCAGCCTGCATCAGCCCGGTCAGCTGGCATGGCGGGTCGTGATGCTGGTTACCGGGCTGGTGGCCCTCTGGGGCCTGGCGGCGAGCAGGTGGGTAGACCGTCATCTCTCCAACATCATCAGCCGCGCCCTCAAACGCTACACCGCAATCCGCGTCCAGGATTTCGCCAAGCTGCTGCATCTTGCAGGGGAATACCAGGTCACGGAGCTGCAGGTCACGGCGCAGGACTGGCTCGCGGAGCAGTCGCTGGCCGACCTCGGCCTTCGCAACGAAGGCGCCATGGTGCTGGGCATCACCCGGTCGGATGGGCGATATATCGGCGCTCCGGACGGCGGGACCGTCATTCGGGAAAACGACGTGCTGATCCTTTACGGCCGGGCCGGAATCATGAAAGCCCTGGACGAACGAAAAGCCGGCTTTGCCGGAAATATCGCTCACCAGCAGCGTGTGGCGGAGCAGGAAATGATTGTAAAGGAGGAAAAGAAGAAAGAGGAAAAGCAGGAGAACGCCAAAGAGCCCTGATGCAGCAAGGCAGCGCGGCCGGTGCCGCCCTGCCTCGCCATGGATGCGTCAGCGTGTTTATCCGCCACCGGTCTGGACAGCACGCCGCCGGGGGAAGGCCCCGGCGGAGATGGATCCGGATATTAAGCGACAGCTTTCCACAGCCCGTGCAGGTTGCAGTATTCTCTCGCCGTGATCTGGGATGCTTCGACCGCGAAGAACGCCTCCGGCACCTGGCCGGGCGTCAGGAACTGGCGATAAGCCTTACCGTCGGCGATCAGCTCGATCCACTGGATATAATGCTTCTCCTCCATGGGGTGGGGCACGTCGCCGACCTTGACCTTGATGCCGCCCCCGACCTTTTCAATTACCGGGACGTGCTTCTCCTTGGCTGCATCGACGGTATTCTCGGTCATCTGCTGCATGGGGTCTCCACAGCAGACCAGCTCCCCTTCCCCGCCTTCAAGCACTTCCACAATGTTTCCGCAGGCCTCACATTTATAGATCTCCAGTTTTTTTGCCAAAATATACTCCTTTCGATGATGAGGTTTCAGTCGACACCGGAACCGTCGCTATGGCCCCCGGAACCGAGAAATTATCATGCGCTCGATCCCGGCGGAGGCCAGAAGGATACGGGCGGAAATCGACGATTGGCCGTAGCCGGTGTTCATTGGTTCACCAACCGCAGCATTGCAGGTGTCATTCTTCACCATGGTGTTGGATCTGTCCATGGAGTATTGTACGGATGATAGGGCGGATTGGAATGTATGATTCACCCAACGGGCCGCTTAGATGTCGGTGTTCCACATGGGTAACGAACCCCATTCCGGGTCATCTGGGCAGCATGGCGCGGATCACCGTGCCCTGGCCGGGCTGGGAATGGATGTGGAACGAT
>CAJXSB010000268.1 GCA_913060435.1 uncultured Desulfococcus sp. | reverse complement strand
AAGCGGGCCAGGGCTTCTTCCAGGGCGACATGGGGCTGCCAGGTGCCGCTGATGAAGCGGACCGCGCCCGGGCCCGCCCCGAACCGTTTGGCGGCAGCCTCCTCCGCGCGGATCACCTCCGGCGCCAGGGAGAGCCCGAGATAGGCATTCGCGTTCATGCGCAGGAAAGGTTTGTCCCCATAGCCGTCAATGGTATACCGCGGCCCTCGCGAACCTTTGGCCGGGAGGATGCCCGTGATCACCTTTTCCCGCCCTTTGATGACGCCCCGGGCGGCCATATCCGACAATTCAGCCTCGAGATGCGGTTGGAGTCTTTCAAGCGACATATCCACCTCCCCAGCAGCAGCGTGGACCGCACCCGAATGCGGTCACGAGCGTTTCGAAATATTGGCAATCATGTCTTCGGCCATGGCCGCAAGGTCGTACTTCGGCGCCCAACCCCATTCCTCCCGCGCTGCCGTGTCGTCGAGGCGGTTCGGCCACGAATCGGCGATGGCCTGGCGCAGCGGGTCGATGTCATAGTCCATGGTGAACTCCGGGATGACGCGCTGGATCGCTGCGGCGAGGCGCTCCGGGGATACGGTCATGGCCGTGATGTTGAAGGCGTTTCGGTGCACCAGCCGTGCCGGGTCCGCCGCCATGATCTCCACCGCCGCCCGCAGCGCGTCGGGCATATACATCATGTCCAGGCGGGTTCCCTCCCGCAGCCAGCAGGTGTAGCGCCGGCGGCGAACCGCCTCGAAAAAGATCTCCACGGCATAGTCGGTCGTCCCTCCGCCGGGCGCTGTTTTATAGGAGATGAGCCCTGGATAGCGGACGCCGCGGGTGTCGACGCCGTATTTCAGAAAATAATAGTCGCAGAGGAGTTCGCCGCTGGCCTTGGTGATGCCGTAAATGGTGGTCGGCCGCTGAACAGTGACCTGGGGGGTCCCTTCCCGGGGCGTCCCGGGGCCGAAGGCGGCGATGGAACTGGGGGTGAAGACCGCGCACCCATACTCCCGGGCGACTTCCAGGATGTTATAGAGGCCGTTCATGTTGACCTGCCAGGCTTTCTGGGGGTGCTTCTCGGCGCTGGCCGAGAGGATCGCTGCCAGGTGATAGATGGTGTCGACCCGATGCTGTTTCACCACTGCAGCGACGGATGCGATCTCCGTGCATTCGATAAAGTGGAAGGGCCCGGCGTCTCTCAGGTCGGGATCGGGCGGTTTTGCGTGTCCGGCGGCCACGACGTTGTCATTGCCAAACCGTTCTCGCAGGAAGGCGACCAGCTCTGACCCGATCTGGCCGACCGCCCCGGTTACCAGAATCTTCTTCATAGGCGCCCCTCTTATGGCTGCATCTATTCAGGAACCTTCTAATAACCAATGTAGTACCCGCCCGATGCAGTGTCGACCCCAAATTTCAAGCGGCAGTATTCTGGAAGCCCGGAACGGCTGCGAAAACGACCGGTTCAGAATCCCGGGGCGCCATCCTCCGGATCCGCATCAAAGGCTTCTGTCATCGTCCCTGGAGGTGCGCTTCGACACCTGGACCGATTCCCCTGCCGTGGGAAGCGCGGCATCCTCCCGATAGGCCTCCTGGGGGAACCACGGCAGATGAATGGTCACGGTGGTTCCCTCTCCTTCGAAGGAACGTACCGAGATGCTGCCCCGGTGCTTCTGGATGATGGAATGGCTGATGGCCAGACCGAGGCCCATCCCCTTCTGGGTGCCCATCTGTTTGGTAGTGAAATAAGGGTCGAAGATTTTGTTCAGATGGGCGGAAAGGATCCCGCGACCCTGGTCGTGGACATCGATTTGAACGTATTTCCCCGGGGGCATCGGAGTACCGTTTCCAGCCTGGATGTCCACATTCCGGGCCGTGACGGACAGCCGCCCGCCCCAGGGCATGGCCTCTTTGGCATTATCGATGATATTCCGGATGGCGGAGCGGATCTGCGCTTCATCGAGGGTGAGCGGACCCAGCCCATCGGCCACCTGGAGGTCAACGGTGATGTTGGCGCCGTTGAGGCTGGACGCGATGGTCTCCTGGAGGAGACGGTCGATCATCACCGGCTGCGGCTGTGGGCGGCTCCCATTGGTAAACGTCAGGAGCCGGCCGGCCAGATCCTTGGCCTTGAACGATGCCTCCAGAGCACCTTCAAGGAAGGCGCGGACCGGCTCGCCCCTTTCGGCGCGAAGCTTTGCCATCTCGATGTGACCCACCAATGCTGTCAATATATTATTGAAATCGTGTGCAATACCGCCTGCGAGGGTGCCGATGGACTCGAGGTTGCGCATTCTCAAGAGCGCCTGCTCCGCCTGCCGCTGCTCCGTGATATCCGTGACCGATATCAGAATCCGGTCGGGCGGGGTGATCCTTCGCCCCTGCAGTGCGGTATACAAAACCCGCTCTTCCCCGCTGATGAGCCGAACTTCAAGGCGCTTGCACCTGGGTTGACTGTAAAACGGCCTGTACCTTCCGAAAAAGATCTCCCGATCCTCGGTTTGGATGAGACGGCTCATGGGCGTATGCATCAGGGCCGCTGGATCTTGACCCACCATCTGGCCAAAGGTATTGTTGGCCTGCAATATCATGCCGGCATTGTTCAGCACGAGGTAGCCTACCGGAGCGCTGTGAAAGAGCTCGAGGTATCGATCCCGCGACCGCGCCAGATCTTGCTGAGCCTCCCGCAGCTCCTCATTCTGCAGTTCCAGTTCGATCTGGTGTACGTGTAGATCATGGAGCAGGCGATGGGGGTCCTCTCCATCTCCAAGCGTCTTGTCCGGCGCCGAATCCGCCAGATAGGCTTCCGCCCTCCGGCGCAGCGCAACATCGCGTTCTTGCACCTCATCCCTCTCGTCCATGGCCGCCACCTTTCTGATATCCGAATCGCTCTCCGTCACTATCCCGGCATGGTCTTCATCATCGAGCTTCTCCCGGCAGTATGCCCCTGTATTTATTTCGATAAATCTCGTTTCATTGACACAACAGGGGGCAGGCGAACAGGAAAAATGCATATCGAAATATAGGCATAACACCCCGGGAATCAAGCCGGAGAATGCCCATCCTCCTGCCAGGCTCTCCAGACCAGGCTCACCTTCCTATCGCCTCACCGCACCATGTCTTCCCGCGGGATTCGGGAATCTCTCCCAGGCATAATGAGGAGGTTCACCTATTGAAGCGCTATCGCCAAATGGGTAATTTTAATTAATGAAGGTGTATGCGGAAAGCTGATATCCATTCCTTGGAAGATGGGAGGCAAAATGATGAACACCAGGTTCATGATCACCTTGGCTGTTTTCGCATCGCTGGCCGCCGTCGTCGCCATTGCCGGCGCCGAAAACAACGACGCCGCCCTTCGAGCACAATACGCCGAACAGGTGGATGTGATTCTCATGCATTGCGATCAAAAGAGCCGCTTCAGCCGCTCCGCCGGCAGGCACCTCCGCCAGTGCGCTTCAATGAACTGTCAGAAGTCGAGCTTCATCCGCAAAAACAGGCAACTCCTTTTGGATGAGATGGCTCGCGACTGCATCCAGGCGAAACCCTACAAGGTGGAATATTTCATCAATGAGCGGTTCTTCTCGATCATCCGCGGGAACAACCCCGATCTCATCCAGGGCTATGTACCCCCGGATGAAATCCCTGCTTCCCTGAATGACAGTTGAAGGATTGACAACGGCATCAATGGAGGTGGCTTCGCCCCCGATACCGACCCATCCGCTCATCGAATGCGCTCTCATCATGGGAAGCCATCCCGACAGCCGCTCCGGGAGGGCCCATCCTCCGAATACGTCCCGGACTTCTCCTGCCAGGAGACATTCAGCCGGCTGAGTTCCTTCAGCACGCAATCGACGATGGGGTCGACCTTTGCCGCAATTTCAGGCGTGAGATGGATGTCCATTGTTTCGATGTCCCGGGGCTCCACCCCGAGGATTATCGTCTCCGGAACATTTCCCAGAGCCTCGCACAGGGTCAGCGCCTCCAGTAGATCGATCTGGTGCAGGGAGTTCTTGGAGCGGATGCGTGCGGGGATGTCCCGGCTCTCGATGCGGTAGAGGGTTCCCGCGGGATGCCGGTTTCGGATGGCGTCGATGACGATCAGGTGGGCGGCCTCCGAAATCGGCCCCAGCAGATTCAAGCCGAGGACGCCGCCGTCCATGATGCAGACATTCTCCGGAAAGCCATACAAGGCCTTCAACCGGTTGACGACATGGACGCCGAACCCTTCATCGGAAAGCAGGATGTTGCCGACCCCCAGCACGAGTATCTGGTCCCTATTCATGGGCGGATGCTTCTCCTGTATCGGGGCGCCCCCCGGGAAAGGCGATCCGCCTTTCCGGGAAGCGCTCCAGAGGCGGGTCAGATGACCCGGACCTTGTAGACCTCATTGGAGTCCGGGTCGATGACATGGATCGCGCAGGCCAGGCATGGGTCAAAGGAATGGACGGTGCGCAGCACCTCGAGGGGTTGCTTGGCATCTGCGACCGGGGTGCCGATCAGCGCGTTTTCCACCGGCCCCAGCTTGCCCCCGGAGCAGCGCGGGCTGAAGTTCCAGGTCGATGGAACGACATACTGGTAGTTCTTGATCTTCTTGTCTTCGATCTCGATCCAGTGGCCGAGGGCGCCGCGGGGGACGTCGTTGAGGCCGTAGCCTTTCCCGGTCTCCGGCATTTCCCATGGGGTGACGGTTTGATCGTCCCCGTTCCGGAGATTTTCGATCAGGCGGTTCATCCAGCGCTCCATGGCGTTGCCGATGGCCAGCGTCTCAATGCCCCTTGCGGCTGTCCGGCCCAGGGTCGAAAAGAGCGCTCCGGCCGGGACATCGAGCTTTTTCAGAACGCTGTCGACCGCCGGTACGATATCCGGATGGCCTTTGGCATAGCCGATCAGGACCCGCGCCAGGGGCCCGACCTCCATGGGTTCGCCGTGGTATCGCGGCGCCTTGACCCATGAATATTTCCCATCGCCCTTGAAGAAGAACGAGAGCAGGCCGCCTTCGTCCGTATCATAGTCGCCGTGCTTCGGCTGGGTCCGTCCCTCGAAGGGGTGGAGATCATTCCCGTCCTCATACCAGGCATGGGTGACGCTCTCCGTGATGGCCCGCTGGTCGGGCGGCTTGATGCTGTTGAGGCTGCGGTCCAGGATCACGCCGCCCGGCATGTAGTGGCTTTCGGGCTCATCGCCATTCTCGGCGAAGTCCCCGTAGGAGAGGAAATTCTCCGACCCGCCGATGCCGCCCCACTCCTTGTAGAACGACGCCACGGCCAGCAGGTCCGGGATGTAGACCCGCTCCACGAATTCCTGGGTCTCCTTCCAGAGATAGAGAAACTCGGAAATCCGGTCCGGGTTGAGATCCTTTGCGCAGGAGACCCCGCCGACCACCAGAAACTGCGGGTGAGGATTCTTGCCCCCGAAAATGGCGTGCATCCGTGCCGCCCGGGACTGTATCCGGAGCGCCTCAATATAGTGGGCGGCAGCCATGAGGTTGGCCTCGGGCGGCAGCCTGTAGGCGGAATGCCCCCAGTAGGCGTTGTTGAGAGGGCCCAGCTGGCCGCTGTCGACAAACGCTTTCAGCTTCTCCTGAATTCGCTTGTAATAGGCGGCACCGCCCCATCGGGCCTCGCTGACATTGTCCGCAAGGGCGGCGGTCTTTTTCGGGTCGGCCTTGATGGCGCTGACCACGTCGACCCAGTCGAGGGCGTGGAGATGGTAGAAATGGACGATATGGTCGTGCTGAAACTGGGCGCCGTGCATGAGGTTGCGGATGATGCGGGCATTGTCCGGCACTTTCACCCCGACGGCGGCCTCGGTGGCCCGGATGGATGCCAGGGCATGGACATAGGTGCAGACCCCGCAGGAGCGCTGCACGAAATGGTGGGCGTCTCTGGGATCCCGCCCCTGGAGAATGATTTCGATTCCTCGGAACAGCTGGCCCGAGCTCCAGGCGTTGACGACCTTTCCGCCGGAAATTTCGACCTCGATGCGAAGGTGGCCCTCCAGACGCGTGATCGGATCAATAACAACTCTTTTCCCCATATGTTCACCTCGATTTATCGCGATATGTTCAGGTTGTCAGATGGCCGGTTACAGCTCCTCATAGAACGGCGTCATGGTGTCCCAGAAATTCGGCTCGCTGCACCCGATGCAGGGATGCCCGGCCTCGATGGGCCAGCTCCGGCCGTCATTGAATTTTGCGATGGGGCAGTTGTTGTAGGTTTCCGGACCCCGGCAGCCCATCTTGTAAAGGCAGTATCCCATTTTTGCCTCTTCCGATCCAAAACGCTCCACGAATTCCCCGTACTCGAAATGGGCCCTCCTGGGGCACTGGTCGTGGACGGTTTTGCCGTAGGCGAACAGGGGCCGGCCGAGGTTGTCGAGCTCCGGCAGGCGACCGATCAACAGGAAGTTGACAATGGTGCCGACCAGGTTGATGGGGTTGGGCGGACAGCCCGAAATATTGATGGTTTTGATGCCCAAGGCCTCCCCGACGCCCTTGAAGCCGCCGGGATTGGGCGCGGCCGCCTGGATGCCCCCAAAAGAGGAGCAGCTGCCGATGCAGATCACCGCCTTTGCCTTGGGGCAGACATCCTGGGCG
>CAJXSB010000267.1 GCA_913060435.1 uncultured Desulfococcus sp. | reverse complement strand
CACGGGCGGCCCGCAGCAGCATCTGTCTGCTGAAACTACGGTTCCGGGGAGGCATCACCCCATGTAAACGGAGAGAATGTCCTTCCTGGCATCAACGTGCTGAATGGTCACCTGAACCAGGTCTTCGGGTTTGAGTTTAAGGCCCGAGGTGTTGGGAAGAAGGCATTCGATCATGTAGTCCGTCATGAGGGCGAGATACCCGCCTTTGCGTTTGTTCAGCACAATGGCCTCTTCCTTCCGGCCGATCCGTTTTTCCAGATATTTGAGCAGCCAGTAGCGCTTGCGGCGGTTCTGAAGCCGGATAACGGCGCTCATGGGCTGTTCGAGGACCTGAATGGCCTTTTCGATGTCGGCGGAAGAATAGGCCGGGTTCAGCCCGTAGACGGATCGAATCTGGCGCTGGGTCACCAGATCGAAATATTTCCGGATCGGGGATGTCGCCGTCACATAGGCGTTCAACCCCAGGCCGGAATGCCTTTCGGGTTCAGGGCTCAGCACGAAGCGGCTCAGGCATTTCCGCTGCATCCAATTCTGGAAGAGGTTGCCGCCGTTCTCCTTGAAAAGGCGCTCCCGGGGGTCGGGCTGGGAGCGGTAGACAGCCGGAAGCTCCCGCTCGGCAAGGAATTCCGCCATGAGCCAGTTGGCCATGATCATGATTTCCGAAACCAGCAGACGTGCCGGGCTCTCCCGGTTGGTTTTGTTCACGATCAGCTCGCCGGATTCGTCGATCCAGACGTTTACTTCGGGAAGAGAAATATGAACCGCCCCGTCGGTGAGGCGCTGCTGCCGGAACTTCCGGGCAATCTGGACCAGCGCGGCGATATCCCGGTTCTCCTCGGCGACGATATTGACATCATAGTAGGTCAGCTGATCCGTCACCCGGATAATGCTGGGAAAAACCTCATAGCTTTCGATGTCGGCGTTCCGGCTGAGGCGAATCATTGTGGTGATGCCGGGCCGCAGCTCTCCGGCCTTGAGGCTGCACTGCCCCTCTGCAAGCTCCGGCGGCAGCATGGGAATCTTCCGGTCCGGCATATATATCGAGCTTCCCCGCATCACCGCCTCGCGGTCTATGGAGCAGCCCTCCGCTACAAAATGACCGACATCGGCGATATGCACTCCCAGGAGATAATGGTCTCCATGATCTTGGAAGCTCAGGGCATCGTCAAAATCCATGGTCGACTGACCGTCGATGGTAATCATCCTGAGGCCGGTGAGATCCCGCCGGGGAGCACCGGCCACGGGAAAGGACGATTTCAGCAGCGTCGCGGCAACATCCATCACCTCCCTGGAAAAATCCGTATGGACCTCATATCGGTAGATGTCGAGGTTTTCATTCGCATCCCAGACACCCAGCTTGACAAATACCGGAAAGAGGTCTTCCACATCCTTGAGCCCCGCCTTGGCGGTGATGGCCTTGCCGAGATCGGCATGGCT
Source organism: uncultured Desulfococcus sp. (assembly GCA_913060435.1). Taxonomy (GTDB): domain Bacteria; phylum Desulfobacterota; class Desulfobacteria; order Desulfobacterales; family Desulfococcaceae; genus Desulfococcus. The sequence goes on along the minus strand of CAJXSB010000267.1, from coordinate 5,150 downwards.
GCTCTCTTTTTCAAAGAGGTAGAAAGACTTCAGGATGTTGATGAACTCCTGCTGTTCCGGCACGGCGCATGCAGATTCGGAGGCGTCGCCGGCGGCGACGCACTTCAGCCACGCGGCGCCTTTTTCGATCAACCGGTTTTTCCGGGCACTCTCCTCCGCCTGGGCCCGGAGCCGCTCCACCTGCCGTTCGGAGTATGGCAGAAACCCTTCCTGGTTGAATTTGAAATAAAGACGGTTTCTGAAAAAGGCCCGGATCACTGCAGATTCCTGGTCTCCCTGGGCCGTACCCGAGAAACAGAGCTCGGTGATGGTCTTGAGGGGAATCCACTCCTGCTCGGTGTTAAGCACCTCCCACAGCTCCCGGATGTCGACCTGACGGGCCAAGTCTTCGCGGCGGCGTACGGTATCCTTGAGCGCCGAAACGAGGTGGTCTCTTCCGCCGGCGAGCTCCAGGTGCTGGTTCGATTTATGCAACAGCCGCCCCTCGGACATTTTGATTTCCCGATTGTTTTCTGTCAGCAGTCGCAGCTTCTGACGACTGACCTCCAGAACGACGGCGCAGTTGATCCTTTGACGGTCAATAAATTCAACAATTTTTCCTGATTCCATAACTCTTAATCATACCAATCCAGCCGTTGAAAGTCAACGAATGGTTCCGCTGAAATTCGGGGCAAACCGAACAAATCAATCCTTTTTCCCGCTTGGTGCCGGATAAGGTTTACTTGGGGGCGCTTGGGGGGTATACTTCCGTATGAAAATGTCGAACCGCTCATGGATGACCAACCACCAATCCGGAGTCTCATATCCGTGCGATCTTCCCCGTTCCAACTCCTCACCCCATATCTCCTTGCGCGACGGTGGGTGATCGCCGTAGGGCTCCTCTGCCTGCTGGCGGTGGACATTCTCCAGCTCGTCATCCCCCGCATCGTCAAGGCGGCGGTGGACGGTCTGACCACATTTACCGCAACGCCTGAAAAGCTCCTGCGATACACCCTCTGGATTGTTCTGATCTCCGCTGCCATCGGGGTATTCCGCTTCCTCTGGCGCCATTTTCTCATGGGCCTCTCGCGGGAGATTGAGCGGGGCCTCCGGAACCGGCTTTTCAGCCATGTCCAGACCCTATCCGCCGCCTACTTCCACACCACTCCGACCGGAACGCTCATGGCCCACGCCACCAGCGACATCCACCACATCCGGATGGCGGCGGGCATGGGGCTGGTGGCCCTCGTGGATGCCGTGCTGCTGGGGGCCAGCACCATCGGCTTCATGGCCTACATCAACGTCCGTCTGACCCTTTTCACCATCATCCCCATGCCCTTGATCGTCATCAGCACGCGCATCTTCAGCCGAAAAATGCACCATGCCTATCAGTCCGTGCAGGAAGCCTATTCGCACCTGACCGAAAGGGTCCGGGAACATTTCACCGGCATCCGCATCATCAAGGCCTACACGCTGGAGGAGCGCTCCTCCCGGGTGGTGGAAGCCGCCTCCAGGGATTGTATCGACAGGAATGTCCGGCTCGTCTGGATCACCGGCGCCTTTTTCCCCATGATGCTTCTCTTCTCGAACATCTCCTTGGCGCTGGTCATCTACCTGGGCGGACGGCAGACGATCTTCAACCGGATCACCCCGGGCGACTTCGTCGCTTTCATCAGCTATCTCGGGCTTCTCACCTGGCCCATGATGGCCATTGGATGGCTCATCAACCTCATCCAGCGCGGCAGGGCCTCCCTCGAGCGGATCGGGACGGTCCTCGACACCGCCCCGGAGATCGCCGACGGGCCCGCGGCACGACCCTTTCCGGGCCTTGCCCGGGAGATCTCAGTCGAGGCCCTCCGGTTCCGCTACAGCGACCGCACGCCGCTGGCCCTGGACGGCATCGACCTCCGCATTCCCAAGGGAAGCACCCTGGGCATCGTCGGCCCGCCGGGGGCCGGGAAAACGACCCTTCTCTCGCTCTTGACCCGCATCCTGGATGCATCCTCCGGAAAGATTCTATTTGACGGCGTCGACATCCGGGATTTTAACATCGCGGATCTCCGCGCCAGCATTGCCTATGTTCCACAGGAGCCGTTTCTCTTCGCCGGCACCCTCCGGGAAAACATCACCTTCGGCGCCGAGGTGCCCGAGGCGGACATGCGGCGGGCGCTGGACATGGCGGCGCTGGAAAAAACCCTCCAGAACCTGCCCAGGGGGCTGGATACCGTCGTCGGGGAGAAGTGGGTGATCCTTTCCGGGGGACAGAAGCAGCGGGTAGCCTTGGCGCGTGCATTTCTCCGGGAGCGCCCCATCCTGGTCCTGGACGATCCGATCAGCCAAGTGGACGCAGAGACCGGCGATGCCATCATCAGCGCGGTCCGGGCCCTCACGGGGAGATGCACCCTCATCATCGTCTCCCACCGGATATCGGCAGTGCAGTTCGCCGACAGCATCATCACCCTCGACGCCGGTCGAATCACCGAGTCGGGGACCCACCGGAAGCTTATTGCCCGCGGGGGCTACTACGCCCGCACCAGCCTGCTTCAGCAGATCCAGGAGGCGCCGGATGCTGCCTGAACACGGCGATGCCAAGGAGACGGTCCTGGGGATACCCTATGATGCGGACCTGATCGCCAGCCTCCTCCCCTATGTGCGGCCCCACCTGCGGTCGATCTGTCTGGCCGCTTTCCTCGCGTTGCTCATGACCCTGGCCAACCTCGCAATGCCCTATGTCACCAAGGTGGCCGTGGACCGCTACATCGTCCCCGCCGGTCTGGACGATCCCGCCGGGGATGCCCGGCGGACGGACGCAACGGAGCGGCGCATCGCCGTCGACCTCCAGCAGCCCGAGGCATCCGCCGTCGTGGCGCACCACCCGGACAAATTCATCCTGCGCGGCAAAACGGCAGAGATCGCCATCGCCGACACGCGGCACCTCACCGATGAAGAGATCCGGGCCCTGCGCGGGGGTGACATCACCGGCGTCACCCTGGCGGCGGCGGTGTTCCTCGCCCTTACCCTGATGGAATTCATCCTGAATTTTTTCCAGGTGATCATCATGGAGATGGCCGGCCAGCGCATCATGCACGATTTGAGGATGCGTCTGTTTCAACACATCCAGGGGCTCTCCCTGCCGTTTTTCAACCGGACCCCCGTAGCCCGCCTGGTCACCCGGGCGACCAACGACATCCAGAACATGCACGAGTTTTTCACCTCGGTCATCGTTTTCGTTTTCCGGGATGTCTTTCTCCTGGTCGGCATCACCTCCGTGATGCTCAGCATCCACTGGCAGCTCTCCCTGATCTGCTTCGTCATCATCCCGTTCGTCTTCGCAGCCGCCTTCTTCTTTTCGAGAATCGCCCGGGGGGTGTTCCGGACCCTGCGCATCAAGACGGCTGAGATCAATACCCGCTTTTCCGAGACCATCGCCGGCATCTCCGTCATCCAGATGTTCGGAGAGGAAGAGAACAACGCCCGGTCCTTCCGGGCGCTGAACCAGGAATTCTACCGGGCGGGCATGCGGCAGATCCATATTTTCGCTGTATTCATGCCCCTCATCGAGGTATTCAGCGCCGTCTCCCTGGCCCTCGTCATCTATTATGGGGGCCGCGGGGTACTCGGGGAAGACATCTCCCTGGGCGTCCTTGTCGCCTTTATCAGCTACATGCGGATGTTCTTCAGGCCCATCCGCGATCTGGCCGAAAAATACAATATCATGCAGAACGCCATGTCCTCGGCCGAACGGATTTTCCTGATTCTGAACACCCATGAGACCCTCCCGCAGCCCCTTCCAGGCGCCCGGGTACCGCCCATGGAGGCCATTAATACCCTGTCATTCGAAAACGTCTGGCTCAGCTATGTCGAGGGCGAACCGGTGCTCCGGGACATCTCCTTCCAGATCGAACGGGGCCGTTCCCTGGCCATCGTCGGTCCGACCGGTTCCGGTAAAACTACCTTGATTCATCTGATCCTTCGCTTGTATGATCCCACATCCGGACGCGTCCTGATCAACGGGGAAGATCTGAAACAGTGGCCGGAGGCCGCCATCCGATCGAAAATGGCCATCGTGCCCCAGGACCCGTTCCTCTTTTCGGAGAGCATCCGCGACAATATCCTTCTCGGAAGTCCGGAGATGACAGATGACGAAGTCAGGCGAATCCTCGAGGCCTCGAACCTGGCCCCGCTGATCGACCGGCTCCCGGAGGGCGTACACACACGCTTCAGCGAAGGCGGGGGCGCCGTCTCCAGTGGGGAGCGTCAGCTGGTGGCCATCGCCCGGGCCCTCGCCCGCGACCCGGCGCTGATTCTGCTGGACGAGGCGACCTCCTATATCGACTCGGAAACGGAGGCGCATGTTCAAGAGGCCCTCGCCAATCTGATGCGGGGGCGCACCTCGGTGATTGTGGCCCATCGGCTCTCCACCGCCCGGCAGGCAGACCACATTATCGTATTGGAAAAGGGACGGATCATCGAATCCGGCACCCATGAGGCCCTGATGGCCCAGGAAAAATTCTATTTCAGACTGAACCGGCTGCAGCATACCGGCAAACCGCCGGCGCTGTCGTCCTCCTGAATTCCCTCGAGGCAACGCCGATATCCGGCGGGCAGGCCCGAGGAGAGGAAACCCATAGAAATACCGGCCGGCAACGGCGGCCATATCCCTTTCCGACGCAAGGAGATTCCATGAGACTGACGCGAAGGTTCCCATTGACATGCCTGGCCAAATCTATAATTTTTTTTATTGGCTTTTCGCTTTCCGCCGGTTCCGTCGCCGGCGCCGACTTGCCTGAAATCCAGAAACGAGGCGTCCTTCGGCATCTGGGCATCCCCTATGCCAATTTCGTCACCGGCAGCGGCGACGGCCTCGACGTTGAACTGATCCAGCTTTTCGCCGCTCACCTGGGGGTCGCCTACGAGCATGTCGCCACCGACTGGCGCAATATGATCGGAGACCTTACCGGCGACCAGGTCGTTTTCGACGGCAAGGAATCGAAGATAACGGGCAGGGTTCCCATCAAGGGCGACCTGATCGCCAACGGGATGACCATCCTCCCCTGGCGGCAGGCGTTCGTCAATTTTTCCCGGCCGACCTTCCAGTCCCAGATATGGCTCGTCACCCTGGCCGGCGCCCCCATCGATCCGATCACCCCGACAGGCGACATCCATCAGGA
>CAJXSB010000266.1 GCA_913060435.1 uncultured Desulfococcus sp. | reverse complement strand
TCATACGCACCCGCCTGCATGCGGCTCCGGTAGATGGTCCGGGCAAGGACACGGTAGAGGGTCTCCAGCACCAGCGTCGATTTTCCGGACCCGGAGACCCCGGTGACGCAGATGAAGCACCCCAGCGGAAAGGCGACGTCGATGCCCTTGAGGTTGTGGGCGCGGGCTCCTTTGAGGACAACGGCCCGCCCGCTGCCGGCCCGGTGCCGGGCCGGTGCTTCGATTCGGCGCCGGCCCGACAGATATTGGCCGGTCAGGGATGCCGTCGCCTCGAGAAGTTTCCCGGGCGGCCCGGAAAAGACCACCTCCCCTCCCCGCACGCCGGCCCCCGGCCCCATGTCCACCACGTGGTCGGCGGCCAGGATCGTCTCCTCGTCGTGCTCGACCACCAGGACGGTGTTCTCCAGATCGCGCATCTGGACCAGGGTGGCCAGGAGGCGCCGGTTGTCCCGCTGGTGAAGGCCGATGCTCGGCTCATCCAGCACGTAGAGAACGCCGGTGAGCTTGGCGCCGATCTGGGTCGCCAGACGGATGCGCTGGGACTCGCCGCCGGAGAGGGTTCCCGCCGACCGGTCCAGGGTCAGGTAGCCCAGGCCGACATCCTCGAGGAACCCGAGACGGTCGCCGATCTCCCTGAGAATCTTGGGGGCGACGGCCGCCTCTCGACCGGAGAGGGAGGGCGCCATCCCGGCAAAAAACGCCCGGGCCTTGTGAATGGTCATGCGGCTGACCTCGGCGATGTTCCGGCCGCCGACCCGAACCGCCAGGGAGACGGGGTTGAGCTTGTCGCCCTTGCAGGCGGTGCACGGCCGCACGTTCATATACGCCCGGATCTCATCCCGCGATTTCTGGGAATCGGTTTCGACGTAGCGCCTGGCCAGCTTGGGAATCACCCCTTCGAAGCGCCTCCGGTAGACGACGCGCCGGTTTTTCCGTTCAAAGTGGAAGGGAATCTCATCCTCACCCGAGCCGTACATCAGCACCTGACGGAATGCTTCCGGGAGGTCTTTGTATGGGGTGTAGATATCGACCCCGTAATGGCGGGTCAGGGTCTCCAGGAATTCCATGAACTGGACCGAATTCCGGTGGGCCCACAGCTTGACCGCCCCCTCCCGCAGATTCAGATCGGGGTTGGGGACGATCAGCTCCGGGTCGAACTCGCTGGCCGAGCCGAGCCCATTGCATTGGGGGCAGGCCCCCTGGGGGGAATTGAAGGAAAAGCTGGCGGGCGAGAGCTCCGGGAAGCTGACGCCGCAGTCCATGCAGGCAAACTTTTCGCTGAACAGGATGGTCTCCCCCCCGAGGATCTCAACGGCCACCCGCCCGTCGGCCTGTGCCATGGCCAGCTCCAGGGAGTCGGCCAGCCGGTTTTGGATGCCCGGCTTGACGATGAGGCGGTCGACCACCACATCAATGGTGTGCTTCCGGTGCCGGTCGAGGGGGGCCATCGATTCGATCTCCATTGTTTCCCCGTCGATGCGAACCTTGGAGAACCCCTGCTTCCGCAGCTGGGCGAGGCGCTTCTCATGACGCCCCTTCTGGTGCGACACCAGGGGGGCCAGGATGACGATCTTGGCACCCTCGGGCAGGGAGGTCACCTGGTCGACGATCTGGTCGAGGGACTGGGAGGCGACGGGTCTGCCGCAACGGTGGCAGTGGGGCCTGCCGATCCGGGCATAGAGCAACCGCAGATAATCATGGATTTCGGTGACGGTGCCGACGGTCGATCGGGGATTGTGGCTGGCGGTTTTCTGCTCGATGGCAATCGCGGGCGACAGCCCTTCAATCAGGTCGACATCCGGCTTTTCCATGCGCTCCAGAAACTGCCGGGCGTAGGTGGAGAGGGATTCCACGTACCGCCGCTGCCCCTCGGCGTAGAGGGTGTCGAAGGCCAGGGTCGATTTTCCCGAGCCGGAAAGCCCGGTCACCACCACGAGCCGATTCCTCGGGATCTCCACATCGATATTTTTGAGATTATGCTGGCGTGCGCCCTGAACAATGATGCTGCCGGATGACATGGAATGGTCCATTGCTGAAAGTCGCGGTTCGAGCCTCCGGCGCCAGTACGCCCGCGGCCCACTATTGGTTATTCTATCCAGCCCGTTTTTCTTTTTCAAATAAAATATTTCATATCCCCAGACTGCCGCATGGGGAGCACTATAGACGTTTTTTTTTGAAAAAAGACGATAATTGAAGAAATGTTAAGATTGTGTTCAATTCCATTTTTCGGATATTCCGAAAAATTGCCGCGGATATCCTTAATATACTTGGGATAAGCCGGGTGGTCAAAAAGGGTTGTATTTATGGAGAGTTGCCAAACGCAATTTAAAATTTTCACATTTTTTCAGTGATTTGTGACCACAAATGCCGCGGCCGTCAAAATTTTCTTCCAGTCCGATTCATCCGATTTGACGTTCGGAGGAGAATCGCCTAAAAGACGGTCCCATGTTACCGAAACTATCAGATCACCCTCCTTCAGTTGGTCCATAACCGGCTGAAGCGCTCCTCTACGGCGAAAACTGCAGAAAAATAATCGGTTCGGAAGCAATTGCGCAAGCAATAAAGGAAGCTTATTGCCCAATGAAAGAGATCTGGAAAGACGTTAAGGCCGTTGTGAAAAGGGAGATTCCCGCCCACAGCTTTCGGATGTGGATCGAACCCGTCGAGTTTCTCAACGCCGACGGCAACACGATCGTGCTATCCTGCCCTAACTTTTTTGCCAAAAAGCGGGTCCTCGACCATTACGGCGCCATGATCGAAGCCCTGCTCCAGCGCCATGCAGGCCGCAAATGCAAGATCAGCATCGACATCGCTTCCAAACAGACCAAGGCCCGCCAGAGAACGCTGGAAACCAATGAGCTGCGGGTAGAGCCACAGCTCGAGCTGCCGGCCATGCCGCAGCCGCCGTCGAGCGGCCGTCTCCTCCGGAAGACCTTCACCTTCGACCGCTTTGTGGTGGGCAACAACAACAACTTCGCCTACTCGGCGGCGCTCTCCCTGGCATCCCGGAATGGGTTGAATCACAACTCCCTCTTTCTCATGTCCCAGACGGGGCTCGGAAAAAGCCACCTCTCCCAGGCCATCGGACACCATATTCTATCCCATTTCCCAAAGGAGAACGTCTATTATATCACTGCCGAGGACTTCACCAATGAGATGATCCGGGCCTTTCGAAACGATGCCATCGAACAGTTCAAGCTCAAATATCGGAACCAGTGCGATGTCCTGCTCCTGGAGGACGTCCATTTCCTGACCGGGAAGGAGCGGACCCAGATGGAGTTGGCCCAGGCCCTCGACTACCTCATCGACGCCGACAAGAAGATCATCTTCACCAGCTGCCACCTGCCGGCGGAGATCCCCAACATGAGCGAACAGCTCAAATCCCGACTGGCCCGCAGCCTGATCTCCCACATCGAGACGCCTGATTTTCATACACGGGTGAAGATCCTCAAGAAAAAGATGACCGAGCACGGCTGCCGCCTGCCCCTCAAGGTCACCGAATATCTCGCAGGCGAGCTCTCGGAGAACGTACGCCAGCTTGAAAGCGGTCTCATCGGCGTTACCGCCAAGTCGTCGCTCCTGGGCGAACCCATTGATCTGAGGCTGGCGGAAAGCGTTGTCCGGAACATCGCCAAGCAGCAGGAGGCCATCACGGTCGAGTTCATCAAGAAGCTCGTCTGCCGCCAGTTCAATATTTCCATCGAAGAGATCGTCTCGCCGTCCCGGAAGCGGGCCATTGTACGGCCCAGGCAGGTGGCCATCTATCTCGCCAGAAAATATACCGATCAGCCCTTGCAGGCCATCGGAAAAAGCTTCAACCGCTATCACGGCACCGCTCTCCACTCCATTGCCGCAGTCGAAAAAGGCATCCGTTCAGACGGATCGCTGAAAAAGCAGCTGGAGTTTCTCTGCGAGCGCATCGAATCCCACTGACGGAAACGGCGGAGCCGGGCATCCCGGGGAAGCCGACGGAGGGAAAGGGATCAGACGGGGTCTTCGGTGAGAATATCGGCGATAACGGCGCCCTTGCCATCGTCGACAGGCGGAAACGCACCCAAATATCGCCGTCCGGAGGCCATAGAAACGTTTAAGCCGGCCAATGGCCGGCTTTTTCACGTCGGACCGAATAGAATTATTGGATCTTGATGAACATCGTGTCGGAAGATATCAGATCCTCCAACAGCTCCAGCTGATCATTCTGTTCCCGCTCTATGGCACAGCGAATATTGAGGGAACACATTTTCCTGCAGATCGGGTTCCCCACATTGAATTCACCGAAGCATCCCAGATGATCGTTCAACGAAATCTTCTTGCCTGACTGCTTCATTGCTCTTCCTTTAAGGCCAATAGTGACATCAGTTCAGAATGGATTTTGCCGTTGGTGGCCAGAATTTCCCGATCCTCGGGGACGAATGGCTTCCCCTTGAAATCGGTCACGATTCCACCCGCCTCCGCGACGATCAACATCCCCGCGGCGGTGTCCCAGGGTTTTAAATTCTCCTCCCAGAACCCGTCAAAACGGCCGCACGCCACGAAGCAGAGGTCGAGCGCCGCGGCCCCCAGGCGCCGGACGCCTCGGGAGGCCTTCAGACAGGACCGGAACCGCCCGATGACGGTGTCGAGGATTTCCTTGAAGTTATAAGGAAACCCCGTTACCAGAAGGCTTTCCGAAACGGCGCTGCTGCCGGAGACCCGTACCGGCTCTCCGTTCCGTTCGGCTCCCTGGCCCTGGACCGCGGTAAACAGCTCACCGGAGACAGGGTTCAACACGACCCCTGCGACCACTTCACCGCGATAGGCAAAGGCGATGGAAACCGCGAAGAGCGGAATCTGGTGCGCGAAATTGGTGGTCCCGTCCAGGGGATCGATGATCCACTGGCATTCGGCCATGCCTTCGCTCGCGCCGCTCTCCTCGGCAAGTATGGCATGTTCCGGAAATCGTGAACGGATGGCTGCTATGATTTTTTCTTCAGAGCCGATGTCTGCTTCCGTGACCAGATCAATGGCTCCCTTTTTACCGATGGATGACAGATTTCCCAGGCAGGATCGGAGCACCGCGCCGCCATCATAGGCTGCGGCAATGCCGACTCTTCTGATATATTCGAGATCCATGGGGAGAGAGATGATATATTTTGTATCGGATGTCAAGCGATAGATGCCTGTTTTTCAATTTCCGCGGCCATTTTTTCCGTCAGCGCCACCAGCGATCGGCGGTTGACGGCGGAGACGGGAATTCCCCCGAGGGTGCGGACCCGGTATGCCACCTCCTCTTCGGAGAGCAGATCGATCTTGTTGAGAACCCGGAGGACCGGAATGTGCTGGAGATCGAGTTCCGCCAGGATGCGCTCCACCGATCGCACCTGCGCCTTGTACCTCGGATTGCTGACGTCCACCACATGGAGGAGAAGGTCGGCGCTGTGGAGCTCTTCGAGGGTGGCCCGAAATGCCACCATGAGGTCCTTGGGCAGCTCTCGGATGAACCCCACCGTGTCGGTGATGATCACCTCGATGTCCTTTGGAAACCGAAGCCTGCGGCTTGACGGGTCGAGGGTTGCAAAAAGGCGGTCTTCGGCCAGAACGTCGCTCTGGGTGAGGGCGTTGAGCAGGGTCGATTTTCCGGCGTTGGTGTAGCCGATAATCGAGATGACGGGCAGGCCCCTTTTGGTCCGCCGGGCCTTCTGCCGCTCCCGGTGCCGGATCACCTGTCCCAGGGCCTTCTCGAGCTGATGGATCCGCTGCCTCGCCCGCCGCCGGTTGATCTCCAGCTTGGTCTCGCCGGGGCCCCGGCCGCCGATGCCGCCGGTCAGGCGGGACATGGCCGTATTCTTGGTCACCAGACGGGGCAGGAGGTACTTCAGCTGGGCCAGCTCGACCTGGAGCTTGCCCTCCCGGGTCTGTGCGCGCTGGGCGAAGATGTCGAGAATGAGCTGGGTCCGGTCGATCACCTTGAGGGCGATCTGATCGGTGATGGAACGGATCTGGGAGGCATTGAGCTCCTGGTCGAAGATGATCAGGGAGATCCCCTTCTGGAGGGCCAAAAGATTGAGTTCCTGGAGCTTCCCCCGCCCGATGAGGAATCGGGGGTCGACCTTTTTCCGCTGCTGCAGCACCGTATCGGCCACGTTGATCCCCCCCGATTCCGCCAATTCCTTCAGTTCGGCAAGGGAGTCCTCGGCAATCCTTCGGGGGGCGGTGGTGACGCTGACCAGCACCGCCTGCTCCCCCCCGGCGACCCCGGTGCCGCGCGCCCGGATCTGTGCCAGCTCGCGCTCCAGTGCCCGGATGATCTCCGCAAAGTCGATATCCAGCCGGTGGGGCGGCAGGGGATCAAGAATCTGGTAGGGGGCTTCCGGGGAGCCCTTGGGAAGGATATGGGCGGCATGAACCTGGCGGACGCCGCCTTCGGGGGTCAGGGTGACGGCCGCCATCATGTCGAGACGCAGGAGCGCGAGGTCGGTGAGATCGTCGGGCGTCAGCGGTTCGCCCCTCAGATGGGTGTGAACGCAGCGGAGCCCCTTGAGCCTTCCGGGCTGTGTGCGGAAGGAGGCCGTCTCGGGAATGACGATCTTCTGGGCGTCCCCTACGATGACCGCCGCCACCT
>CAJXSB010000265.1 GCA_913060435.1 uncultured Desulfococcus sp. | reverse complement strand
TAAATAGATTTGACTCTTAATGGGCAAAATGAGCGGAAGACCCAATAACGACAACGATGAAAGGAGAATGGCATGTCAGCGAAGTTGATTAAAGGTACCGAAATCCGCGAGGAGATTCTCGAGGAGATCACGGCGGAGGTCGCTGAGATCAAGGAAAAACACGGCATGGTCCCCGGACTGGTGACGATCCTCGTGGGCGAAAGCCCCGCGTCGGTTTCCTATGTCACCCTCAAGATCAAGACCGCCCACCGGGTCGGCTTCCACGAAGTCCAGGACAACCAGCCGGTGGATATCTCCGAGAAGGACCTGCTGGCACTCATCGAGAAATACAACAAGGATGACTCCATTCACGGAATCCTGGTGCAGCTGCCGCTGCCCAAGCACATCGACGACAAGAAGATCCTGAACGCCATTGATCCGGACAAGGATGTCGACGGCTTCCATCCCGTCAATGTGGGCCGCCTGATGATCGGCGGGGACGAGGTTAAATTTCCGCCCTGTACACCCGCGGGAATCCAGGAGATGATCGTTCGCGCCGGCGTCGAGACCAGCGGCGCGGAGGTCGTTGTCGTAGGCCGCTCCAACATCGTCGGCAAGCCCATCGCCAACATGATGGTTCAGAAGGGCAAAGGCGCCAACTCCACCGTAACCATCGTTCATACCCGCACCAAGGACCTCGCCGCCCACTGCAAACGTGCGGACATCCTGATCGTCGCCGCCGGCGTTCCCGGGCTGGTCAAGCCGGAGTGGATCAAGCCGGGCGCCTGCGTCATCGACGTCGGCGTCAACCGGGTCGGCGAGAAGCCGAGCGCCAAGGATCCGAGCAAGATGGTCGCCGTGCTTCGCGGGGATGTCGATTTCGACGCCGCCAAGGAGATCGCCGGCTATATCACGCCCGTTCCCGGCGGGGTCGGCCCCATGACCATCACCATGCTGATGTACAACACGCTCAAATCTCTGAAATTCAAGCTCGGCATCGCCTAAGGCGCCGAGGCACATTCCGGGGGAGGACCCTGTTCCTCCCCTTTCTCCTTCCGGCCCGGACAATGCTTATCGGACAGCATCCGCCGGGGAAGATTTCAGCCACGCAGCAGACGGCACAGATACAACACAACTTCAGGGAGCGCCGGAATCGCGGCGCCGTGCGCATTCACGGCAAATCGGCCGCCGGCGGTGCGGCGCTCTCCAAGGTGACACAATATTGTTATGAGCAAACGCGTGACGGTCCAATCGACGAACGACAGCCCGGAGAGGGCGGGGCGGCTCACCATCCCCCATTCACTCATGTGGTGCATCGCCATTCTCAGCATCGCTTTCTGCACATTCTTCGGATTTCTGGTACGGGAGTATCTCCATCTCAAATCCATCGCCCGGGAGGCGGAGGCTCTCGAATCCCAGCTTGCCGATCAGAGAGAGCTGCTTCAGTTTCAGCGGCAGCAGATTCGGGACTTCGCCGGCGAGATTCATTCCCTCAAGGACAAAGTCGCCTCCCTGAGTCAATTCGGCCGAAAGGTCCGCAGCATGGTCGAGCTGGAAGGTGAGGCGGGCGATGAGAACCTCTCCGGCGTCGGGGGGTCGGCGCCGGCGGATCTCGACGCCTGCCTCGACCTGGAGGTGCGGCAGAGTGCGCTGCTCAGCCGGTTGCAGACGCAGGTGACCCGGCTGAACCAGGAGGCGGAGATTCAGCACGAGAAGTTTTCGACCCTGATCGGTGCACTGGAAGAGCGAAATGCGATCCTGGCCAGAACCCCCTCCATCTACCCGGTCCAAGGGAGGATGACCTCGCGATTCGGCCCGCGGAAATCCCCGTTCACTGGGAAAACCGAATTTCACAAGGGCGTTGACATTGCCGCCAGAAGGGGGACCAAAGTGGTGGCCCCCGCAGACGGCCGTGTCAAGATGGCTCGTCGGAACGGTGGCTACGGCAAAATGATGGTGATCGAGCACGGCAACGGCGTGAAGACCCGGTATGCCCATCTGAAAAAGTACCTGAAAAAGCCGGGGGATGTCGTGAAGCGGGGAGAGGCCATCGCCGAAATCGGCAACACCGGCCGAAGCACCGGCCCGCATCTCCACTATGAGGTCCGCCGCGACGGCGTGCCCGTCAATCCGATCGACTATGTCGGCGGCAAGAATCGCCAGTTGGCTTCCAGAGACCAATAGCGGGGGGCGTCCGCCCTCCGTTGTCGTCCCCCCCCTGTTGTATTGATGAAAAAGTTCTATTTTCAGGCCTGTCTTCCCCATCTCTTTCGTATTTCCACATCCTGTTTCGGATGAACCGTCCTGCCCATCGCTTTATTCATGGACAACCACCGTTTTTCATCTTAATATGATAGGTGGTCAAGGGCCTGTACAGCAGGCCCTTCGGCACTCCGGCGCCAGGCAGGCTCTCTGACCGCTGTTGAGCGCATACTTCTGTTTCGCGTGTGCGGAGGCGTCATACGTGCATTGGCAGCGCTCCAACGTCGCCGGGGAATGTCGGATTCTATTTCCCGAAAGGAACTTGTCATTCATGATATTCGATTTTTTGACCAAGGTATTTGGAAGCAAGAATGAAAGAGAAATTAAGAAATTACAGCCGATTGTGGAGGAAATCAACCAGCTGGAGCCCGAAATACAGGCATTGAACGACGATGCGCTGCGCGGCCAGACCGCCAAGCTGAAGGCCCGCCTCGATGATGGCGAAAGCCTCGACGACATTCTCCCCGAGGCCTTTGCGACGGTGCGGGAAGCCTCCCTCAGAACCCTCAACATGCGCCACTTCGACGTCCAGCTGATCGGCGGGATCGTGCTGCACCGCGGAAAGATCGCCGAGATGAAGACAGGCGAGGGCAAGACCCTCGTATCGACCCTTCCTGCATACCTCAACGCCCTCACCGGCAGGGGGGTCCACATCGTGACGGTGAACGACTATCTGGCAACGCGTGATGCGGAGTGGATGGGGAAGATCTATGATTTTCTGGGCCTGAGGGTCGGAACCATCGTGCACGGCCTGAATGACCAGGAGCGCAAGGAGGCATACGGGGCGGACGTGACCTACGGCACCAACAACGAGTTCGGCTTCGACTACCTCCGGGACAACATGAAGTACGAACGCGACGCGATGGTCCAGGGGGACCTCCATTTTGCCATCGTGGACGAGGTGGACAGCATTCTCATCGACGAAGCCCGGACCCCCCTCATCATTTCCGGCCCTGCGGAGAAGTCGACCCATCTCTACTACCAGGTCAACGAAATCATCCCCCGGCTCAAGCGGGACGCGGACTTTACCATCGATGAAAAGGCCAGGACATCGGTGCTGACCGAAGAGGGCGTCGCCAAAGCGGAGAGCATGCTGAAGGTCGACAACATCTTCGATCCAAAGAACATCGAACTGCTCCACCATGTGAACCAGGCCCTCAAGGCCCACTCGCTCTTCAAGCGGGATGTGGACTACATCGTGAAGAACGGCGAGGTGATCATCGTCGATGAATTCACCGGCCGGCTCATGCCCGGAAGGCGCTACAGCGAAGGGCTCCACCAGGCCCTGGAGGCCAAGGAAAACGTCAAGATTGAAAATGAAAATCAAACGCTTGCGACCATTACCTTCCAGAATTATTTTAGGATGTATGACAAGCTTTCCGGCATGACCGGTACGGCCGATACCGAGGCTGCGGAATTCAAAAAGATCTACGACCTGGATGTGGCGGTGATCCCGACCCACATGCCCATGATCCGGAAAGACCATCCTGACGCCATTTACAAGACCCGTCGGGAGAAGTTCGATGCGGTGATCCGTGAAATACAGGAGCTTCACAAAACAGGGCAGCCGGTGCTGGTGGGCACCATCAGCATCGACATCTCCGAGGAGCTGAGCAGCAAGCTGAAGAAAAAAGGCGTCAAACATACCGTGCTCAACGCCAAGCATCACGCCAAGGAGGCCGAAATCGTCTCCATGGCCGGCCAGCCCGGTGCGGTGACCATCTCCACCAACATGGCCGGCCGGGGAACGGATATCGTACTGGGAGAAGGCGTCAAGGATGTCGGGGGCCTGCACATCATCGGCACGGAGCGCCACGAGAGCCGGCGAATCGACAACCAGCTGCGGGGGCGCTCCGGACGCCAGGGCGACCCGGGGTCGTCCCGGTTCTACCTCTCTCTCGAGGACGATCTGCTGCGGATCTTCGGCGGCGAACGCATCACCAGCGTGATGGACAAGCTGGGCATGGAGGAGGGAGAGCCGATCGAGCACAACATGATCAGCCGGGCCATTGAAAACGCCCAGGCCAAGGTCGAGGCCCGAAACTTCGACATCCGCAAGCATCTGCTCGAATACGACGACGTGATGAACCAGCAGCGGGAGGTCATATACGAACAGCGGCGGGAGGCCCTCCGCGGGGAGGATCTGAAGGAATCGGTCGAAGACATGATCATTGAGCGCACCGAAGAGATCGCCGCGGGATTCGTGGATGAAAAGCTCCTGCCCGAAGACTGGGACCTCAAGGGGCTGAACGAGGCGGTTTTCAAGCAGTTCAACTTTCGCGTCGACCTGGATGAGTCCGCCCTCGAAGGAAAGGATCTCGAAGGGGTTGCCCGGCTGATTTCCGACCGGGCGCTTCAGGTCTATCAGGAACGTGAGGATGCGGTGGGGGCCGAGCACTTCCGGGTGCTCGAACGCTATGTCATGCTCCAGACCGTGGACAGCCTCTGGAAGGACCACCTCCTCAGCATGGACCACCTCAAGGAGGGGATCGGCCTTCGGGGATATGCCCAGCAGAATCCCCTGCTCGTCTACAAGAAAGAGGGCTTCGACATGTTCAACAGCATGATCCACCGGGTCAAGGAAGAGATGGTCGAGATCATGTTCAAGATCCAGGTGGCCAAGCAGGAGGCCCTCAACGACTTTACGAAGCCCAAGGAGCAGGAGATGGTTTTTTCCGGCGGTGAGTCGGACGGCTCCCGCAAAAAAACACCCGTCAAGCGGGAGCGGAAGATTGGACGAAACGATCCCTGCCCCTGCGGCAGTGGAAAAAAATACAAGAAATGCTGCGGCAAATAGCGATGCCCGAGGATGGAGATGAGCCAATACGATCCGGACACCCAGGAAAGTGTTTCGACCGATACGCTGGAGGACATCCGCGAGCCGTCCATGTACCGTGTGCTGCTGCACAACGACGACTATACGACCATGGAGTTCGTGGTGGAGATCCTGATGTATGTCTTCAGCAAAACCATCGAGGCGGCGACGCAGATCATGCTGAATGTCCACAAAAAAGGAATCGGTGTCTGCGGCGTTTACACATACGAGGTTGCGGAGACCAAGGTGGAAACCGTCTCGCGGCTGGCCGAGGAAAACGGGTTTCCGCTGAAATGCACGATGGAGGAAGAATAACCATGATCAGTAAAGAACTAAGCGCGACGCTCGGATTCGCAGTGAGGGAAGCCAAAAAAAGACGCCATGATCATGTTTGCGTGGAGCATGTGCTGTATGCGATTCTGCACGACGAATATGGGATCGAGATCATCCGGAACTGCGGCGGAGACATCGAACACCTCAAGGGGCAGCTGGCCCGGTTCTTCGACGAACGGATGGACAGCGTTCCGGAGGGGAGCGAATATGTCTTCCAGCAGACGGCCGGGTTCCAGCGGGTGATCCAGCGGGCCGTGAACCATGCCCGCTCCGCTGAAAAGCCCGAGGTCGACGTCGGAGACATTCTGGCCTCCATTTTCCAGGAGAAGGAGTCCCACGCATCCTATTTCATGCAGGCAGAGGGGATCACCCGCCTCGATGTGCTCAATTACATCTCCCATGAGGCGCCCAAGGAGAACTATGCCGAGCCCGAGGCGCCGGACCAGGAAGGCGGCGCCAAGTCCAAGGGGCAGGTCGACCTTCTGGCGGCCTTCACTACCGAGCTCGTTCAGAAGGCGGCCGAAGGGAAGATCGACCCCCTGATCGGCCGTGAGGTCGAGCTCGAACGGACGGTCCAGGTCCTTTGCCGCCGGCGCAAGAACAACCCGGTATTCGTCGGGGAGCCGGGGGTCGGCAAGACGGCCCTGGCCGAAGGGCTGGCCATCATGGTGCACGAAAAGCGGATTCCGGACCTGCTCAAGGATGTCCGGATCTACGCCCTCGACCTCGGCTCGATGCTCGCCGGCACGAAATTCCGGGGCGACTTCGAAAAGCGCCTCAAAGGGGTGATCACCGCCCTCAAAGAGAAGAAGGACGCCATCCTCTTTATCGATGAAATCCATACGATCGTGGGGGCGGGCGCGACCTCCGGCGGCTCCATGGACGCTTCCAACATCATGAAGCCGTTTCTTGCCAGCGGCGAGATCCGTTGCATTGGATCGACGACCTACGAAGAGTACCAGAACCACCTGGAAAAGGACCGGGCCCTCTCCCGCCGCTTTGAAAAGATTGAGGTTCCCGAGCCCACGACCAGGGAGACCTACAAGATCCTCAAGGGTCTCAAGAGCTACTACGAAGAGCACCACGATATTCTCTATACCGATTCGGCCCTCAAGTCGGCTGCTGAGCTGTCGGCCAAATATATCAACGACCGCTTTCTCCCGGACAAGGCCATCGACGTCATCGACGAGACCGGCGCCTACATCCGGCTGACCGGCGG
>CAJXSB010000264.1 GCA_913060435.1 uncultured Desulfococcus sp. | reverse complement strand
ATCCGCGCTGACATCCACGCCGTCCGGGTCCCTCTCCTGCTCGGGCGGGGCATACCAGGGCGTTCCCACCTTGAGGTTCGAAGGCCCTCGAAACCTCTCCCCACGCAGTTTGGAAAGCCCGAAGTCGCAGATTTTGGCGGTGTCCTGGTCGGTGACCAGGATGTTGAAGGGCTTCACATCCCGGTGGATGATCCCAGCGTAATGGAGGCAGGCAAGGCCCTCGAGAATCTGGCGGGCGTAATGGACGGCCCTTTCCGTCGGCAGACGGCGCGACGGCTTCTCCGCCTCGTAGCGCTCGCCGATCATGGTTCCCAGATTGTTGCAGTAGTAGTCCATAATGTAAAAGGGCATGCCGTCGGCCTCGTCGAAATCCCAGACCTCGACGAGGTTGGGATGCCTCAGGCGGGCCATGGTGACGGCTTCCCGCACGAAGAGCTCCCGAAGGGCGTCGGCCCCCATCAGGTCGACCAGAAGCGGTTCGGGCTTGAGCAGCTTCAGGGCTGCAATCTTCCCGGTCACGGGCATCTCGACCCGATAGACCCGGCCCATGCCCCCACGCCCCAGCTGACCGCGGGCGATATATCTGCCGATTTTTTTCATGCCTGCTCTTTTCCGTCTGTATGAAACTATTATAAAAAAAATTGTAATGATACAACCGATATTGAATCAATGACCAAAAATTATAGTAAATTTTTCCCTTGTTCTCAATCCCATTATGGCATAATGTTTCATCGTCAGAGCACGTAGCTATCAATTTTTCCCAAAAATATAGGAAGGTTTTACCGTTTCCCACAGGC
This sequence comes from uncultured Desulfococcus sp., assembly GCA_913060435.1. Lineage (GTDB taxonomy): Bacteria > Desulfobacterota > Desulfobacteria > Desulfobacterales > Desulfococcaceae > Desulfococcus. The sequence continues at coordinate 5,827 of CAJXSB010000264.1, read as the reverse complement.
AAGAGCCACCATCGATCGGAACAGTCTTGTCAGAGAATCCTGAAAATCGCATGACGATCGGACAGATGACGCCCCCCGCCACCATTGTCGTGGTCAACGACGATGTCATTCAGCTGCGGGTCCTCTCCGGCATGCTCGAAGAGGAGGGGTTCAACGTCAACGACTTCGAGGCTGCCGGGGATGCGTTGAAAGGGATGGACCCCGCTGCCCCGCCCCAGCTGATCATCACCGATCTTCACATGCCCGGCATCGACGGCTGGCGGTTCTGCCGGCTGCTCCGATCGAAGGAGTATGCGGCGTTCAACACGATCCCCATTCTGGTGGTATCGGCGACCTTCTCCGGCGAGGATGTCCGGCAGATCACCGCACGGCTGGGCGCCGATGCTTTCCTCCCCGCACCGATTCGCTCCGCGACCTTCCTCCGCCAGGTCCACTGCCTGATCGACGGCCGCTACTCCCGGATCCGAACCCGGGCGCTCTTAGTGGAGCCGGATCCGGCAGACGCCCAGATGCTCCAGACCGCCTTTGAATACGGCGGCTACGCCGCCACCCTCGCCTACAGCGGCCTCGAGGCCGTGAAGCGGCTCCGGGAACACCCGGCGGAGATCATCATCCTGGAGTATCAGCTGCCCGACACGTCGGGCGAACAGCTCCTCCGGGAACTGCGCCGGATCCACCCCCAGGGCGTCTTCATCATGACCACCCACGATCCCCGCCCCGAGCTGGCCGTAGCGTGGATGCAGCAGGGTGCTGCCGCCTATGTCCGGAAGCCCTTCGATCCCAAGTATCTCATCACCCTTTGCGAAAACGCTTGCAGGGAGCGGGCCCTCCTCCATGTCGAGGATATCCTGGAGGAGCGGACCCGGGAGCTTCTGAGCAGTGAAGCACGCTACCGCTTTATCTACGACAACTCTCCGGTGATGATGCACTCCATCGACCAGGGAGGGAAATTCTGCGACGTCAACTGGAAATGGCTCCTCGAAATGGGGTATGAACGCGACTGCGTCATCGGCAGGGACGCCTATTTCATGGTCGCACCGGCGTCCTCCGACCACCAGCACCCCGCCACAAAGCCGGTCTTCGGCCACCAGAGCGTCACCGATTTTCCCTGCCGGTTCCAGAAGAAGGACGGCAGCATCATCGACGTACTGGTCAGCTCGCAGACGGTCAAGAACCTCCTGGGCCGACAGATCAGCATCTGCGTAACGCGCGACGTCACCCGGCAGAAGCAGATGGAGGCCGAGCGGCTCAACCTGGCATCCCAGATCCAGAAGTTTGAAGGGCTGAACCTCATGGCCGGCAGCGTCGCCCACAACTTCAACAATCTTCTCATGGGCATCTTGGGCAACCTGGAAATGGCCGTCATCACCCTCGACGCCGAATCCCCGGTGATGCACAATATCCGGGCCGCCAGCCAGGCAGCCGACCGCGCCACGGAGCTGAGCCACATGATGCTGACCTATGCGGGCCGCGGGCAGATCACTGCCCAGACCATCAACCTCGCCAGGCTCGTCGAGGGGATGATCAGCGTCCTCGAGGTGTCGATCACAGACAAGGCGGATATCGATTTTTCGGGGAGGGACCAGGCGGTCTTCATCAAGGGGGACTATGCCCAGATCAACCAGGCAATCCTCAATGTCGTCTGCAACGCCGCCGAATCCTTCGAGGAGGAGATCGGCCGGATCCATATCTCCATCGATACGGTCCACTGCGACCGGAGCAGCTTTCTCCCCCCCTTCCAGGACGACGACCTGCCCGAGGGCAGATATGCCTGCGTAGAGGTCCGCGACACCGGCTGCGGCATGACACCGGACACCCGCACCCGGGCCTTTGACCCGTTTTTCACCACCAAGTTCACGGGCCGTGGGCTGGGGCTTTCGACGGTCCTGGGGATTGTCCGGGCCCATCGCGGCGCCGTATCGATCCAGAGCCGTCCGGGTCGGGGAACCTCGGTCCGGCTCCTCTTCCCCGCCATCGACGTCGACCTCCCCAAACCCGCCACCGCACCGGCCCTGGCACGGGAGCGTGGGACCTCCAGATTTCAGGGGACGGTACTGCTGGTGGACGATGAAGAGATCATCCTCAACATCGGCCAGGAGATGCTGCAGGCCCTCGGATTCGATGTCCTGACCGCCAAAGACGGCATCGACGCCATTCAGATGTTCCAGGACCATGGGAAGACTGTTGTCCTGGTCCTTCTCGACCTCGCCATGCCACGAATGGACGGCGAAAAGGCCTTCCACAAGCTCCATCAACTCCACCCCGACCTCAAGGTCATCCTATCGAGCGGGTATACCGAAGACCTCATGGCCCAGCGCTTCACATCCGTCAAGCCCGATGCCTTCATTCAGAAGCCCTACCAGCTGACCTCCCTGCGGGAGAAGATCAGCGCTGTCCTCGAGGCGGACCGAATCCCCGCATAGGCGGCTGGACCAGCGCACGGAGCCACGCCGGGCAGAACCACGCTGGCAGAATCGGGACGCCGCGGCCCGCGCCGGTGTCGGACGTGTATCGGAGGATTTTCGAAGGGGCGGTCAGTCACGCGGCCTCCGGAGACGGCGCCGGCGGTAGGCTCGAATGAGCCTCTCGGCCGCGAAAAATCCCGCCAGCGCGATGGGAATGCCGGTGACCACGCCGCCGATGGTCAATATCCAGAGGATCTCCGGGCCGCTCCGGATCACTGCCATCAGGGCTGCCACGCTGAACTCCCCGGGCAGGGAGAGGTGGGCCGCCGTCTCCGGCATCAACGCGGCACCCACATTGAAGGTAAGCGCATAGAAAAACGGCGCAGTCACCGGGTTGGTGATGAAGACGCCCGCTGCGGCGGAGAGTTTATTCCATCTGAGCAGGGATGCCAGGAAGACCGCCGTCACCGTATGGCACATCATATAAGGCGACATCCCGACAAAAAGCCCCAGGGCGAACCCCAGGGCAATCTCCCGGGGTGTCCCCCGAAGCGCCACGAACCGTCGATAGGCTCTTGTAAAGATTCCCGGGGGGCTTTCGGTGTTCGCCATCGGGGGGAGATTCCTGTCGCGACTGGAGCACTGCCGGGGGAGCGACGGCATCAAAAATGCCGCATGCGGTCGTAGTCCGGCGCCTCCCGGCCGTTGAAATAGCCGCAGGCCCGGTAATAGCGGAGATCTTCGCGCCACAGTGCCCGCCACGTCGCATCCTTCCGCAGGCGTCGGACCAGGGAGGCCGGGTGGGAGATGCCCTCCAGGACGGGACCGAAAAGTTCGGAAGGATCCCGGAAGCATTCCCAGTCGCATGCGGTGCAGGCAGTGCCGTTCCGCCGGTCTGCCAGGTCGAGATCCCAGAATTTCCCCAGGTTCTCGTCGCCGCGGTACCCGCATGGGTAGGTGTTGCCGTCGGCGGCGTTGACGAAAAAGAAATCGACGCCGCCCCGGCACGGGTAGGGTGCCGGCGCCGCCGCCTCGTACTGCCGACAGAGGGTGTAGACGGAGGTCCGGGGGGAGAAGATGCGGAGTTGGGACCGGAATTCGGGAATGGCGTCAAAGAGGGCCCTGAAGAGCTGGACTTTCTCCGCACCGGAAAACCGGATCACGGGGTCAACGGCGCTGGCGGCATAGACCGCGCTCAGGTCGCCCTCGTCAGCATCCCCCTCGTCGATGCTCATGGGGTAGCAGCTGTTGACGATGGTAAAGCCCATCTCAACGGCAAAGCGGTAGAAGTCCCGGAAGCCGGTTCGAAACCGTTCGTAGAACGCATCCAGGTCTGCCGCCGGGTCTGCATCGCCTGCCGTGGGGCCAATCGCCATGGTCGCCTCGGAGATGTTCCGGTTGATGCCGAGGTTGAGGGACGGGTAGATGCCGGCGTCGTGAAAGAGCGGCAGGGATGCCCGGATCCCTTCGACCAGCCCGGGAAATCCCCGCATGGCTTCATGGACATGGGGAACGGCGGAGTCGACGCTGATCCAGAAATTCCGGATGGGGGTGTCGGCCAGGGTCTCGACGATCCGGGCGATCCTGGAGCGAAAGCCCGGCCGGTGACGGTTCATAAAGAAATAGCCGTTGGTTCCCGTTCGGATGTAGGGGATGCCGGCGGCGCCGGCGTAGCGGATCAGCACCGCCAGATCATCGAAAAGCATCATGGGCTCGCCGCCGGTAAACGAGAGTGCCTGCACCCCTTTCTCCGCGGCGGCATCGATGAGGCGGCGAACCTCATCCATGGAAAGCCGCGACCGGTCAAAGCCCTCGGTGACCCGCATGCCGCACTGGGGGCACCTGGCGTTGCAGCGGTCGGTCAGCTGAATCACCAGCTGGCCGGGCACCCGGCCCCGGAGCAGCGCGGCGGCGGCCCGTCCCGCAGAGATCCATCCATTCATCATCATCCTGCCTTGGCCGCCGGATAGGCTGCCGGGGCCGCCATTTCTTCGTAGATCTTCCACTGCCGCACAAAGGCATTCTCGAAGGAGCGCTCCTCCATGTACGCCCTGGCGGCGGCGGCCATCCGTGAGCGCATCGCCCCGTCCTGGACCAGTTCGCGCATGGCGTCGAAAAGCGGGGCCGCCGCATCGCCCGGCACCACCATGCCGGTAACGCCGGCCACCATGTTCTCGCAGGGGCCGCCCTCATCGGTGACGATCACCGGCAGGCCGGATGCCTGGGCCTCCAGCACCACGTTTCCGAAGGTGTCGGTGGTGCTGGGAAAGACGAAGATGTCGCCCGAAGCGTAGGCCTCCGCCAGTGCCTCATCCTTCAGGTATCCGGTGAAGGTGCAGGGATACCCCTCCATACATGCCCGCATCTTCTCCTGGTAGGGGCCGTCGCCGACCATCACCAGGTGGGCGTCCGGGGTGGTTTCGGAGAGGCGCCGGAAGGCCTCCGCCAGCAGCGGCAGGTTCTTTTCCTTGGAGATGCGCCCGACATAGAGGATCTTCACCGGTGCAGTGATGCCGTAGCGCTGCTTCATCAGGCCGTTTCGCCGGGAGGGGTGAAAGGCCTCGGTGTCAATGCCCCGGGGAATCATCCGGATCTTCTCCGGCCGGATCCCCTTGGCCGTCAGTTCGTCCGCCGAGCTTTTGGAAGAGACATAGATCAAGTCCATATGGTCATAGTACCAGAGCATGTACCGCCAGGTCAGCTCCTCGATCATGGCGTCTCCGGTGAGGTACTGGGCGTACTGCGGAAAGGCGGTGTGATACGTCCCGTTGATGGGAAGCTTCAGGATATTGGCGATGGCCAGGGCCGCAAGGCCGATGGGGCCGGGGGTCGCCGCCTGGATATGGGTAACCCCCGTCTCGTAGCAGTAGTTGAGCATCTCCAGAAACGGGGGATAGTAGACCTTCTGTTCGGGATACTCGGGGATTTCATACACCCCCACCGGCTTGAAATTTTTCACCCCGGCGTCGGCGGCGTGCTGATCGTCGTGGCAGGTGATCACCGTCAGGTGCTTGTCGTTCTTGAGGGCCGCGGCGACCTGCTGCTGGAGGGTCTGGGCGACACCGTTCACGTCGTAGAAGGTGTCGGTGAAATGGGCGACCCGGACCTCCTTCTCCGCTGTCTTGGCCCCTTCGCCGAAGTGCTCCAGGATCGACCTATTGACCGACCTGTCCTTGGTGAACTGCACAAAGGCCACAAAATAGGGCGCCAGCAGGAAATAGAGCCCCCCGGCCGAACCGAGGGTGCCGAAGACGTTGAAGACGTTGCCGCCGGAGAGGTGGTTCAGCAGCCGGTTGGCTGCGCTCGACAGGACGGCATTGGAGAGCCGGTTGACAAAATCGAACCAGTTCCGCTCCCGGGCCTCGGGGGACTGCCCGTTCTCCCGGGCGGTCGCCATGATTTCGGGATGCTCCCGCAGCAGC
>CAJXSB010000263.1 GCA_913060435.1 uncultured Desulfococcus sp. | reverse complement strand
CTGCCTGGAGATGGGCCTGGGCGGCGTTGTCGATATAGATGGTGTCGACTCGGTTGCGGCCGTTTCCGATGATCCTGAGCCGATCGGCCCTCGCCAGGATCCGGGGCACGAGGTGGGGGTCGCCCGGGCCCCAGATCAGGTGCGGGCGCAGCACCACCGCATGGAGCCCCGCCGCTGCGGCGGCGAGCACCGCCCGTTCGGCGAGGGCCTTGGTCCGGGGGTATTCGGCCGTGTAGGTTTCCGGGTAGGGAACGGTTTCATCCACCCCCTCCATATCCGTGCCGTCGAACACGACGCTGGGCGAGCTGGTGTGGATCAGGCGCGTGACGCCGCATTTGCGGCAGGCCTGCAGTAGGTGCTGTGTTCCCAGCACATTGGCGGCATGGAAGGCTGACGCATCCCCCCAGACGCCGGGCTTGGCCGCGGTATGGAAGACGACCTCGACCCCCCGGCATGCATGATTCACCGCCGCCGGATCGGTCAAATCCCCCTGGATCTGCTCGACCCCCAGTGCATCGAGCGCCGGATAATGCCCCCGGGAGAAGGTCCGGACACGGCAGCCCTCCCGGACCAGGGCGCGCACGATGGCGCCGCCCAAAAAGCCGCCACCGCCGGTGACGAGGGCCCTGCCGTCGGCTAATTTCCCGCCCATTCCGCCAGCTGTTCCCGGAATATTTTTGAATTGTGGCGGATGTCCACGGGAAAGCCGTCATGAAAAAGGACGGTTTTGATCTCCTGGGTCATGGGATGTTTGGCCGCCATGTTGAGCAGCTCGTGCTTCAATGTGTCTTTGTGGATGCGCTTTTCGCTTTTGTTTACCTCGATGCAGATGACGGGCTTCTGGTGCGGGGGGCGGCCCACGCCGACCAGTGCGCTGCGGAAGACCGAGGGATGCTGGTTGAAGATGGCCTCGCAGGGGATGGTGAAGAGCGGGCCGTTTTCGGTGATCACCCGGTGGTTCTTGCGGCCGCAGAACCAGACCCGATCCTTGTTGTCCTGCCAGCCGACGTCGCCCATGCGGTGCCAGAATTCATCCCCGTCCTGTATCTTGGCAGCCAGCTCCACCTGAGGCCGCTCGAAATAATGGCGGGTGACCACATCGCCTTTGACGACGATCTCGCCGATTTCGCCTTTGCCGACCAGGAGTTCGTCTGACCAGTGCTCTATAGGGTTGTCGGTGATGCGGATGACCCCGACGGTGATGTCGCCCACCGGCCGGCCCACGCAGATGCCGTAGCCCTGTTCGCTGAATTTTCTCGTGGTGCTGAGAATTTCGCCGGAGCCGATGCAGAGAACCGGCATGGCTTCCGTGGCGCCGTAGGGGGTGTGAATTTCGGATGCCTCGGATATCATTTCGGAAAATTTTTCAATGATGGCGGGAGATACCGGCGCGCCGGCGGTGATCACCCGCCGCATGGACGGCAATGTGACGCCGGTCGCCCGTCCGTGGTCACCCACCCGGTTCAGGAGCGCGGGGGAGCCGAACATGTTGGTGACGCCGTGGTCTTCGATAATGTCGACGATCTTCTCGGGATCGACCTCTGCCGGCCGTGTGGGATCCATGTCGGGAATGACGGCGGTCATGGCCAGCGCCGGATCGAAGAGCGAGAAGAGGGGAAAGGTCGGCAGGTCGATCTCATCCGGGCCGATGCCGAAATAGTTCTCGATATGCGCGACTTGAGCATCAAAGATTTCGTGGGTATAGACCACGCCCTTGGCAGGTCCGGTAGCGCCGGTGGTGAACAGGATCGCCGCAGTCTCATCCGCGAAAGTGGGCGCGGGAGGATAGGGGACCCAGGGCCGCTGGTGGACCTGTTTAAGGGTGTAGGCGCCCGGAAACCATCGTCGCCCGACATTGACCCAGGTCTTCACCGTGCGGAAAAAGGCGGGATAGCGCCAGCGGAGCATGTGGGCCTTGGAAATGCCGATGAATGCCTCGGGCTTGCCCTCCTTGAGGCACTGGATCATCCGCTTGACGCCCATGCCGGGATCGACGACGACGGGAACGGCACCGATCTTGAACAGGGCGTAGGTCAAGGCGAAAAAATCGAGGCTGGGCGGAACCATCAGGATGGTCCGGGTGCCGCGTTTGATGCCGACGCGCTCCAGTCCATGGGCGAGGCAGTCCGACTCTTTATCGAGCTGGGAAAAGGTGAGGTGGGTGTAGGCTACGCGGTTGCTGTCGTCCCAACCCGCGGGGTAGACGACAGCGCGCTTGTTCGGATACTTGGCCGCCGATTCCTTCAGGCGATAGGCAATGTTGATGGTGCGGCGGTCTTCCTGAACAGCGGTGTCGGGCGCTGCGTATCCTTCGTTTTCGATGTCCGCCTCTTTCGAAAAACCGTCAACCCGATCACTTGTATCCATTATTTACCTTTTTAGATTGTTTGAATGTTGTCGTTTGCAGGGATACGATAGAGAAAATAAGTCTCCTCCGTACCCCAGATTCAATGGTTTTTCAAGAATTCTTTGACAATGAGTGCGATTGTATCGCATTTGTCCTCGAACAGATAGTGCCCCGCATCGGAAAAGACGTGTGCGGCCGCCTGGGGAAAGCGCCGCTGCCACTCCGCCAGATAATCCCGGTCAAAGACAAAATCTCCGAGGCCCCAGAGGATCAGCATTGGAAGCCTTGAAAGCCGGTCCAGATGATCCGCCACATGCCGCACCAGGGGATAGCTGGGATCCCCGGGGGCCAGAGGGATGTCCTGGACAAATTTCAGGGTGGCCATCCGCCGCGCCGGTGTGTTGTAGGGTGCCGACAGTCCGATGCGGACCGGCCGGGAAAGCCGCCGCCGGGGCGCCATGTAGAGGGCGGCCCGGGAGAAGAGGTTGAGGCCCAGAACGGCGGGGACGGCAAAGGGCGCCAGGTTCCGAATCAGCCGGAGCCGCAGGGGGAGCCCTTTATCGCCGGGGGGAAAGAAGGCGGCGGTATTGGTGATGATCAGCCGGCCGATTCGCTCCGGGTGCCGGAGGGCGTAGCAGAGCCCGATCATGCCGCCCCAGTCATGCACCATGGGGGTCAGCGGGCCTTCGGGCGCCAGGCGCTCCAAAAGTGATTCGAGATCATTGACCCGGTTTTCGAGACGGTAGCCGTAGCGGTGCGGCGGCGGTGCATCCGAAAGGCCGCAACCCATGTGGTCCGGCACGATGACGCGGTATTCGGGCGACAGTGCCTGGACCATGCCGCGGAAATAGAACGACCAGGTCGGATTGCCGTGGAGCATGACCACCGCTTCGCCGTTGCCTTCGTCCAGATAATGGTATTGCAGGCCGTCGATGTCGAGGAAATGGGACTGAAACGGATAGAGATGACGAAACGGGGCCAGATCAATGGTTTTCCGGGTCATTTTCGTGCTCCTCCCGATGCGGGGCTACCAGTCGATGCCGAGCATCATGCAGTTGAGGCCGCTGCCGATGCCGAAGAATCCGACCTGATCCCCACGTTGGAGGGTTCCGCGTTCGGCGGCGATGGCGGCGGTGACCGGGAGAGAGACCGTCCCGATATTTCCCAGAAAGGGAAACGTGACGAAGTCCTTTTCCGGTGGGATGCCGATGGAATCGAGGATCGATTTCTGGTGCGACGCCCCGACCTGGTGGCAGATGATCCGGTCGGGCCCGCTCTCCGGCCAGCCCATCTCCCGGATAAAGGCCTGGTAGGTTTCGATGCCGAGGGCGACCCCGTTCTTGAGAACGCCCACGGAGTCGGTCTTCATCACGTGGATGCCGTCGACGGCGCACCCGGCGTCGGGCCCCCACAGGCAGAGGCGATGGAAGCGGGCGGCATGCCGGGCGACGCCCCCGACGAGGCGATGGCCCTGCCCCGACAGGGAAGCATGGGTGAGGAGGACGCCCACGGCGCCGGAGCCGCCGGTCAGGGTGGCGATGGTATCCTTGAAAAGCGCCATGTCCTGGAGCCTGAGGAGGCGTTCGATGGTGACGTCGACGATCTCCCGGGCGGTTTCACAGGAGACCACGAGCCCTGCCCGAATCTGGCCCAATTCAATGGCGTTGGCGATGTGGATCATGCCGTTCAGCACCCCCAGGCAGGCGTTGGAGACGTCGTAGACCTGGGCGTCGGACGGAACGTCCAGTGCGTCGGCCACCGCGCATGCCGTCGCGGGCTCCAGATTGTCCCGGCAGACCCCGGCGAAGATGAGCATGCCGATGTCCGACGGCGCGGCCGAAGCCGCCTCGATCGCCTTGCGGCCGGCGGCGGCGGCGCCCTCGGAGACCTTGAATCCCGGATCCCAGAACCGCCTCTCGTAGATGCCGGTGATGGCCTCGAGCTGCCCGTTCTTGAGATGGAGCCGCTGGTATAGTGGGGAGAGGCGTTCTTCGAGATCCCGTGACGCCACAACATTCGGCGGCAGTTCGTAGCCAAAGGCGTCGATATAGACATTCTTGTATTGCATAACCCTGCTGCTTTCCTATGATTGAACGATGGGGGTCAGCTTCACGCCGAAGCCTTCCATCTGGTAGATAAAGAGGCCGTCGACCTTGAGGAACGCATCTGCCGTGATGGTGGGTGCCTCCCCTTCGGTCACCTGTGTCACCACCGCTTCCACCTCGATCCGTTGGTTGGCCTGAAGGATCTGCCCCCGATAGATCCACTGGTGGGTTTGCCCCGTCAGCATCTCAAAACGATGGGTTTCCCGAAGCTGCGGCCAGCGCTGGAGGGCTGCAAACTTGATCAGTTGAATGAAGGACTCGACCCCGAGGGAGCCGGGGCAGACCGGGTCCTGGTAGAAGTGGGCGTGGAAGAACCATTCGTCGGGATCCACATCCTTGACCCCCCGGATGAACCCGAGTCCATGGGGTCCGCCGTCGGGCAACCAGAGCTCGACCGCGTCGATCATGCTGAGGGCTTTTGCGGGGAGGGCCATGGGGGGTGCCGCGTCCGATTCCATATCATCTGGTGAGAGGGGCCGGCCGGCGTCCATCCGAAACGGCTCCCCGTCGGAGCTTCCTTCGAGGCCGGGCTGGTACGCCTGGGCGGCGGTGCCCTGGATTCCCACCTGCTGTTCGAGGGCGGCCGCGGTGAAGAAGCCGAAATAAGTGGTTCCGGTGTATACTGGACCATCCGCATCGAGCACAGCCATTTCGAAATGCTCGATGACCATCCCCCCGGCGAAGGACGACTGGGTCAGCCGCGCGCGCATGGTCAGCCGCCCGGCATCCTGCGGGACGTTCCGGTGGATGACGGCGGTCCCGCCCAGGTTGCGGAATTTGAGGTCCTCGTCGCTCTTGAGGGCGGAGCCCATCCAGGCCGCGAGCCAGCCGCAGGGCTGGAGTGCGACCTCGAGCAGGATGCAGAACGGCATGGTCGTGCTCCGGCCCGCACGGAAATACCAGGCATCCGGCCCGAAGGTGTATTCGGCTTCCATCCATCCGTCGGGCTTGAGCACCCATGGGGGGGGATCGCTTTTCAGGACCCGGTCCATGAAAAGATAGGGGGGCCGCGGCAGGCGGGCGAGTTTCCGCTCATGGTCGAAAACGCGGTAGGGTTCGCCGAAGGCCTCCGACGGGTTCCCGTTGCAGAAGGCCAGGAGCTGTTCGCGGGTGAAGACGGCGGGTGCCGGGGTGGGCGTCGCCCGGCGTTTTTCCTTCCAGAAGGATTCGATCTCGTGCCGGGATGCCTCCGAGAGCTTCATGGACATGTTTTCGAAGCGGACGATGGGCCGCCCGTCGGCGTACATCATGGCGTTGGCCAGGGCGTAGGGCTCCGGGCCGTAGCCGATCTCGGCGATTTCCACTTCGTAGAGGACCGTTCGGGTCTCGGGGGTCACGGGGCCGCGGCAACGGAGGATGCTCTCCATGCCGACGACGGGCTCGTAGCAGGCGCCGGGGCTCTCCGAAATCCAGCCCAGTCGCTGGAGGAAGATGCGGAGCGTGTGCATGCAGCACTCGTACATCAGGGTTCCGGGCATGACCATGTCATCGACGAAATGGCAGGTCAGGAACCAGTCGTCCGGATGGATGTCGGCCTCGGCCTGGATGATGCCCAGGCCGTATCGCCCGCCGCGGGGGTCGAGGTTGACGACGCGGTGGACGAGGCGCATGAGGCCGCCGGGCAGCCGGAGGCCCTCGGGTGCCGTGACGCCTGAAAAGGCGCTGCCGAAGCAGGCCGCAAGGTCGCCGCGGCGGAGGGCGTCCACCGCATCTTCGTCGTAGCGCTCGCACTTCAGGGGAACCAGTTCGGTGAAGTCTTTCCGCCCGGGGTGCGGCGCCGTCTCGTCCTCCCGGCGGATGATGCCGCCGGAGTTGCGGACCTCGGCTTCGGTGAAGAACCCGGCGCATCCGTCCCGCATGGTGATGAGGTGGTCTTCGCCGATGAACCCCTCGAAGCGGAAGAAGAACATGTAGGTCTCCCCCTGCCGCACGAACTTGTCGATGTGGATGTCGTACCGGATCACGTCCCCGGGCCGCACCCCGGTGCGGTCCAGGAAACCGCCCGGCTTGACAGCCGCAACTACGGCCCCGTCTTCGGAGCGTTTTTCAACCTCGAGCCCGAGCAGGCTATAGGCCAGCTCGGGGGCGCGTTGGAGGGGAAAGGCCCTGGCCTGCAGGGTGATGTCGCGCTCCTTGCCCCGGGTCCAGACGGTCAGGGTCAATCGATCCTCGACCCCGTAGTTTTTAAGCCGGGCCTTGTAATCCTGCACCGATACCACCTTACG
>CAJXSB010000262.1 GCA_913060435.1 uncultured Desulfococcus sp. | reverse complement strand
TCAGCCCCTGGCGGGAGGGCACCGGGGTGTGGCCGGTGTTCATCAGGAGAAAACAGCCGGTGCCGTAGGTGTTTTTCGCCTCGCCAGTCTTGAAGCAGGCCTGTCCAACCAAGGCGGCCTGCTGGTCCCCCAATGCGCCGCAGACGGGCACCGACGCGCCCACCGGGCCGTCTTCCCGGCTCATGCCCCAGATGTCGGGGTCGCTCGACGGCACAATGCGGGGAAGCATGGCTTCGGGGATCCCCATGGCCGACAGGATCGCCGGGTCCCACGCCAGGGTGTGGAGATCCATCAGCAGCGTTCGGCTGGCGTTGGTCACGTCGGTGACATGGGCCCCGCCGTCCGTGCCGCCGGTCAGGTGCCATATCAGCCAGGTCTCCATGGTCCCGAAAAGGGCATCGCCGGCTTCGGCGGCAGCCCTGGCCCCGGGAACATTGTCGAGGATCCAGCGGATCTTGGGCCCGGAAAAATAGGTGGCCACGGGGAGCCCGGTCTGATCCCGGAAACGGTTCTGCCCCTGCTCCCGCATGAGGGCCTTGCAGATCTCGTGGGTGCGGGTGCACTGCCAGACCACGGCGTTGCCGAAGGGCTTCCCGGTATGCCGGTCCCACACCAGCGTGGTCTCCCGCTGGTTGGTGATGCCGATGGCGGCCAGGTCTCCGCCCGTGATTCCGGCCGCCGCCAGCGCCCCCCGGATCACGGCCCGCGTGTTGGTCCAGATCTCCAGGGGATCATGTTCGACCCAGCCGGGACGGGGGAAGATCTGCTCGTGCTCCCGTTGCTCGATGCCGGCGATGCCGCCCTTGTGGTCAAATATGATGCAGCGCGTGCTGGTGGTTCCCTGGTCCAATGCCCCGACAAACGACGCCATCCGCCTCTCCTTTCTCCATCCCGATGTGTATGGAAGCGACCGGCCATGGCAGGAGGCGGACGGACGCCTGAAAGCTCCCGACGCCTCCCGGTCTTCTGACCAAGCAACCATGTTTCGCCGGGAGCGTCAAGCGCTCTCTGCCGTCCCGGCGCCCCGCCAACGGACCCTTGACCGAAGCCATGGTTTTGCCTACACTGGCCGCAGGAGGCCCCCCAGGCCCCCGGACTGCCGGGGGAACGAACCCATGATTCACAAGACCATGATATCCATGCTTTTCTGGCTGATCGGCCTTTATATCGCCTACTGCGCCCTTCTTTTCCTGATGCAGCGGCAGATGATCTTTCCCGCCGGCTTTGCCGGTACGGGTCCGGGATCACCCCGCCTGCCCGGCCTCGAGGTCGTCTGGCTATCCCCCACCGGCGCCCGAGTCGAGGCGTGGTACCTGCCCCCGGCGCAAAAACATCCGGAACACCGGTCGCCCGCAGTGATTTTCGCCCACGGCAACGCCGAGCTCATCGACGGGTGTGCAGCGGAGTTTCTGCCCGTTACACATATGGGGGCCGGGCTTCTGCTCGTGGAGTATCCGGGATATGGCCGGTCCGAGGGTTCACCGTCCCAGAAGACCATCGACACGGTATATCAAGCTGCCTGGGACTGGCTGGCGGCGCGCCCGGACATCGATCCTTCGCGCATCGTCCTCGCAGGCCGATCGCTGGGGGGCGGCGTCGTCTGCCAGCTGGCGGCAAAGCGCCCGTCCGCCGCATTGATCCTCATCTCGACCTTTACCAGCGCCCGGGCCTTCGCCCGGAGGTATCTGGTGCCGGGATTCCTGGTGCGCGACCCCTTCGACAACCTGACGGTGCTCCGTTCCTACGACAGGCCGGTGCTGGTCTTCCATGGCCGTCGGGATGACATCATCCCGTATGCCCACGGCATTGCCGTAGCGGATGCAGCCCCCCGGGCGCGGCTGGTCAGCTGGGAATGCAGCCACAACGACTGCCCCCCCGACTATAGCGCTTTCGTTCAGGAGATCCGGCGTTTTCTCCACGATGCAGGGCTCCTGGCCCCACGCCGCTAATCGTTCTTGAGGGCTCCCTGACCCGTCGCCTCGAGGACGCTCTGCCAGAGGCGGCCGTCGGGACTGACCTGCTTCCGCCGGCCGGCGGTGGCTGCCATGGGGACGTGCACGAAATGGTTGTTCCAGTGTCCGATCAGGAACCGGGTCTTGCCGGCCATGGCGGCGTGGACGGCATTCCGGCCCAGGAAGCTGCAGAAGACGTGGTCGTTGGAGTTGGCCGGCAGGCTGCGGATGATATAGCTGGGATCGATATACTTGAGGGAGATGCTGATACCGCGATCATTAAAGTAGGCGAGAATCCGCTCCTTGAGAAGGCTGCCGATATCGCTCAGCTTGACGTTTCCCGAGGGATCCTTCCCGCCCGACGCCTCGAAAAATTTCTGCCCCGCGCCTTCGGCCACCACGATCACCGCGTGCCTCCGATCCGAAAGGCGCCTTTCAAGGGCGTCGAGGAGGCCGCCGGGGCCGTCGAGGTCGAAGTCGACCTCGGGGATCAGGACGAAATTGACGTCCTGCTGGGCAAGGGTGGCGGTGGCCGCGATGAACCCGGAATGCCGTCCCATCAGCTTGATCAGCCCGATACCGTTGGGGTAGCCGCGGGCTTCGTTGTGGGCGGCCCGGATCGACTGGGTGGCCAGATCCACGGCTGTGTCGAAGCCGAACGACCGGGAGACGAGATAGATATCGTTGTCGATGGTTTTGGGAATCCCCGCCACGCTGATCTTGAGGCCCCGCCGCTGGATGGTATCGCTGATGCCCGAAGCGGCCATGAGGGTCCCGTCGCCCCCGACCATGAAGAGAATGCCCACATTCAGGCGCTCCAGGCAGTCGACGATGGCATCCATGTCCTGGGGTCCCCGGGAGGAGCCCAGAAAAGATCCGCCTTTGCGGATAATGTCCCCGACCACCTCCGGCGAAAGGTCGAGAACGTCGTGGCCGTACTCGGGGATGAAGCCCTGGAGGCCGTAGCGGATGCCGTAGATGTTCCGGACACCGTACCCGTAATAGAGTTCGAGCACCACCGACCGCACGATGCCGTTGAGCCCGGGGCATAGGCCGCCGCAGGTCACCAGGGCGCACCGGAGCTTGCTGGGATCGAAATAGATCTTCCGGCGGGGTCCTGCCATCTCGAAAGCCGCCGACGGCCCGCCTTCTCCCATCCGCTTTTCGGCCCGCCGGGCATCCACGTCGATGAGCACCTGCTCCTGGTCGCTGACGAAATGCCGATCTCCATCCAGCTTGCGCCCCTCCAGCGGGGACTGGATCCGGGCCTCGCCCAGGATCGGGATGGCGGTGTCTACGCTTTCGAAATTTACCATGCCTCTTCTATGCCTCCCGGTCTTTACTACATACCGTTGAATTTGAAGCTGCCTTTGCCCAGGATATCGTGAAGGTGCAGCACCCCCAGGACAACGCCGTTGATGTCAACGACGGGCAGCACGGTGATCTCGAAAGCCTCCATCAGGTTGAGCGCGTCGTAGGCCGGCAGCGTCTGGCGAACCGTCTTGGGCTTGGGCGTCATGACCTGCCGGGCCGACATCGCGAAGAGATCCTTGCCCCGTGCCAGAAGGCGGCGGATGTCACCGTCGGTGATGATTCCTGAGACGGTCCGGTCCGGCTTGACCACCAGGGCTACACCGATGCCGGCCCGGTCCATGACGGCGATAACCGCCGCCATGACGTCGTCCTCGTTCACCGTGGGCATGGATTCGCTCATCATGAAATCCGAAACATGCATGGAAAGCCGCTGTCCAAGCGCCCCACCGGGGTGGAACCGCTTGAAGTCCGAGGACTTGAAATGCTTCTGGTCGATGAGCACCACCGCGAGGGCATCTCCCATGGCCAGCAGCGCCGTTGTGCTGGTGGTCGGCGCCAGTCCCATGGGGCAGGCCTCCTTGGCCACCCCGACATCGATCACGAGATCACTGTTCTTGGCGAGGGTGGATTCGCGGTTGCCGGTAAACGCAGCGATCCGGCATCCGATGCTTCGGATGCTCGGCAGTAGAATATTGAGTTCATCAGTCTCACCGCTGTTGGACAGGGCGAGCAGAATGTCGTCCGGGCAGACCATCCCCAGATCGCCGTGCATGGCTTCCACCGGGTGGAGGAACATGGCCCGCGTTCCCGTGCTGTTAAAGGTGGCGACAAATTTTCGGCCGATGATGCCCGACTTGCCGATGCCGGCGACAATCAGCCGCCCGGTGGAATTGCAGATCAGGTCGACAAGGCGAACGAAGTCATCGCCGACGCGGTCGACCAGATTCAGGATGCCTTCGGCCTCGAGCCGGAGGACGCTTTTTGCGTTGTTCAGAATGTCCATTGCCAGAATTTCCAATGCGCAACTCTCGAGCTTCGCAAACCGGTGGTCTCCGGATCCGGCCACCACCGCTATCCATCGCTTGAATGAAACCCGAGAGTTGAGCGCAAGTGAATGACGCAGCCGATCATCATATGCATAGCCCCGGATATGCATAGCCCCGGGTCCATATGCATACCCCCGAATCCGCCGAAAGGCGCTACCAGTCGTCCTGCCGGGGCGCTCTCTGAAATGATGAAGCCAGGTCCTCGATCGCCTCCGTCAGACGGGGCTGGAGCGCTTCCATATCTTCTTTCGTAATCACATCGTAGCCGTGAAATCCCACCAGAGCCATTTCCGAGAAGGTGGTTCGGATTCGTTCATCCTTGGTTTCGACGGTGACGGTGAAGCGAAAATCGAACCGCTCCGTCTGCCCCCATTTGCGCGGCCGGGCGTAGGGAAACGAGGTCCGTCCCACAACAGTTCCCAGATCGCGGTTCGCATACTGGATGACGTCCAGGTCCGATGAGAAGCGGCTGGCGACCCACATCTTGGCGCCCTCGAAAAGCTCCTCTTTTGAGAAGCCGGGCACCTCCGAAACCTCGCGGACGAAGAGATCCTCCTGGCGGGCCGGCTCCTGTTCCGGCGTGCTCTGGCAACCGGCCGACGCCCCGACGGCCAGAAGGATGACCAGAAGCAGCATCCGGCCGGGAATCCGCCGGGAGGGACCCTCCCGAAGCGCTCGGCCTGGGCGCCCCATCAAAACAGATCCTGGTGAACGAATTCACCGGCAGATTTGCGTTTGGGCGCCTTGGGCCGTTTGGCGGGATAGCCGAGCGGAACCAGCACCACCAGATCATGGGTCTCCGGGACATTCAGTGCGGCAGCGGCACGGTCATGATCCAAGAGCCCCACCACCACCGTACCCAGCCCCAGGTCATGGGCCGCCAGGCAGAGGTTCTGGGTGGCCATGCCGAGGTCGAACATGTACCAGTCCCCGAATTTGGTCGAGGCTTTGCCGTTATAGTATCCGGACACGCCCCGCCGGCCGCAGACAGCCAGAACCACCGGTGCGGCCGCCACGGCTTTCGTGGCTGGATTTTTCGGGGCGACGGTCTCCTGAAGCTTCAATTTGGTCGCCTCATCTTTCACCACCACGATATCCCAGCACTGGCAGTTGGTCCAGGACGGGGCGAAGCGGACGGCCTCCAGGATCTTGTCCAGCGCCTCATCGGGCACCGGCTGTGGTTCATATTTTCGAATGCTCCTCCGCTCCAGTATGGCATCCATCAGCTCCGTCATCCAATTCCTCCTTTTGGGTTGCATATCGCGCGCCCTGAGTCAGGCCCGCCGGTAATCTCTCTACCCCCCAAGGCCGACACCAGTCGTTTCCGGCACAGGCCGTACTCGCTCTCCGCGCCAGCCATGCCACGAAAACGCCGTCGTGGCAACCGGCAGCATGGTCGACCTTTCCGGGGTGTCACCCCCGGATCAGCTGCTTCAGGGCCGGCCCGATATCGGGATATTCAAAATGGAAGCCGCTGTCGAGGAGCCGGACAGGCAGGGCACGCTGGCTCGAGAGCAGCACCTCGCCAAACTCTCCCAGCGCGGTTTTGAGCGCAAAGCCCGGCACCGGCACGAAGGCCGGCCGTCGCAGCACCCGGCCCATGGCCCTGACAAATTGCCGGTTCCGAACCGGATTCGGGGCGGTCAGGTTCAACGGACCGGAGATCTCCGGCTCTGCAAGGGCGAACAGGATGGCCGACACCAGGTCGTCCATGTGAATCCAGGGAAACCATTGACGGCCGTCGCCCAGGGGTCCCCCGAGGCCCAGACGGAAGGGCGGGAGCATCTGCTTCAGGGCCCCGCCGTCTTTGTCCAGCACGATCCCGAAACGTACGATAACCACCCGGACGCCTTTTTCCGCCGCCGCCATGGCCGCATCCTCCCAGTCCCGGGAAAGGTCCGCGAGGAACCCCTCCCCCCTAGCCGATGTCTCGGTAAGGATGTCGTCGCCCCGGTCGCCGTAATATCCCACGGCGGAGGTGCTGACCAGCACTGTTTCGCGCCCCGGGGCGCCGTCGAGGGCTGCCGTGATATTCCGGGTGGTCTCGACACGGCTGTCGTATATCTCTTTCTTGGTGGCCTCGGTCCAGTATGCAAAAATGGATTTTCCCGCCAGGTTGACGACAGCGTCGGCCTCACGGATCTCCTCCTGCCATTGACCAGCCTCTCGGGTATCCGCGGATACATAGCGGAAATTTTCATGGCGGATGCCGTCAAACTCCGGGCTCCGACCGACGGCGACCACCGCATGGCCGGCGTCCAGCAGCCGGGCAGACAGATGGGATCCGACGAATCCGGATCCACCGGTTATCCATATCTTCATCTCTCACCTCCGGAGAATCCATTGCGGCAACGCCAGGCGACGCTGGCTCCGGATTCACTCGAT
>CAJXSB010000261.1 GCA_913060435.1 uncultured Desulfococcus sp. | reverse complement strand
GACCCCCACCGAAGACTTGACCACCACGATCCGGGTGTCGGCCCGGTGGGAAGGGATGGTGTCGCCGTAAATGCGCTTCCCTTCCTCCGCAAACCACTCCACGAAGGCGGCGGCATAGGCGATCTCCCCCCGGGATTCCGACAAAGGCTTGCCCTGCTCGGCGGTCATGAGGGCGGCCAGATCCTCCTGGTGGGCCATGATGATGTCGAACCAGCGGCGCAGGATCTCCGCCCGCTCCCCGGCGGTCCGATCCCGCCACCCGGGCCACGCGGCGTCGGCGGCGTCTACGGCGGCCGCTGCCCCGTCCTTCCCCATGTCGGGCACAACGCCCAAAACAGCACCGTCGGACGGGTTGATGACCTCAACGGTCGCACCCGAGGCGGCGTTTCTCCATTCTCCGTTGGTATAGCACTGCTGCCGGAGCAGCCTCTCGTCCTTGAGCTTGAACATGGTCTCTTCTCCTTTGGATGGGCAAAAAAAAGCCGGGCGCCCCCTTCACTCTGGGCAAGCCCGGCTCGATGGTCATGAAAACAGCAGGGCGCATGATAGGCCCCTGCCGCTGCTGCGGGATATTACGCTTTGGTCACCTCGACAAAAAATTCCTGGTAGGCCACCGCACCGCCGGCCGGATCCCAGAGCTCCAAACCGCCCTGCATGAACTTGTTGTCGGCCAGTCCCTTGCCAAAGGCGCGCGTCTCGACGGGGAGCTGATGCCCGAAACCGTGGATCACGAAGACCGCCTCCGGATGGATCACGTCGGTCACCTTGACCTTGATATGCTCCGAGTAACCGTTGCGGGTCACCTTGGCCCGCCCGCCGTTGGTGAGGCCCAGCCGGGTGGCGGGCTCGGTGTGGATCCAGAGCTCGTTTTCAGGCATCTGCTCGGCAAGCATTGGATTGTTGACGGTGTGGCCCTGGGTGTGGAGGGCACAGCGGCCAAAGGTGAGGCGGAACTGCCCTTCGGGCGGACGCTCGGGCGAGACATACGGCTTCAAGGACGGCAGCCCCTGCTTTTCAAGGGCCTCGCAGATGATTTCGAACTTGCCGCTCGGCGTCTTGAAGGTGGGCGGCGGGTAGCTGGGCTTGTCCGCAAGGGCCACAAACCCCTTCTCCTTGAAGTCCTCCAGGCTCACCCCGGTCCCCTCCAGCTGAAATTTCCGAATATCTTCGATGGAGTCGAACACCAGCTCGGGCAGGTCCAGGCGTTTGGCCAGGCCCGAGATGATCTCCCAGTCGGCCTTGGTGTCGTAGCGCGGCTCCAGCGCCCGGTCCCGGACGAAGAACTGGGGCTTGACGCCGTTTTTGGAGGCCACGATGCTCTCCCGCTCCAGATAGGGTGACAGCGGCAGCACCACGTCGGAATACCAGGCGGTGTCCGACCAGGAAAAGGTGACCGAGACCAGGAGGTCGAGGTGGTCGAACATCTGCCGCAGACGATCCGGATCCGGAAACCCCATGAGGGGGTCGTGGCGGTAGGCGATATAGGCCTTCACCGGATAGGGCTCTCCGGTCTCCATGGCCTTGAACATCAGGTGGGGCAGCCCCGGGCCCGCCTCCAGATGGGGGTATCGCCAGCCGGCGCCGTCCGCACGCTTCTCCTCAGGCTTGGGGTAGAGGTCCATGAAGGACTTGAGCCCCTTGCGGCCGACGTCGCCCGGCTTGCTGACGAGGGGCAGGCCGCCCTTGGCGCCGATGGATCCCAGCAGGGCGTTGATAATGTAGATGGTCCGGCTCACATAGAAGGAGGTGGTGTACCGGGCGGTCATCCATCCCGGGTGCCAGAGCACGGCGGGTGCCGCGGCGGCCAGCTCCCGGACGAACTCGCGGAGGGATTCGGGGTTGACGCCGGTCTCGGTCTCGGCCCATTCCGGCGTGTAGGGTTTGACGAACTCCTTCAACACCTGAAGATCCTTGATGTATTTCTCGGCGTAGTCCTGGTCGTAGAGCCTTTTGTTCAGGAGCTCGTGAATGACGGCCAGGTTGAAGGCGTAGTCGGTCCCCGGCCGGACCATGAAGAAGCGGTCCGCCTTGGCGGCGGAGATATTGCCCCGGATGTCGATGACCGTCAACTTGCACCCGGCTTCCATGGCGTCCATGAGGTTGTTGACCTCCTGAACATTGATGGACTCAAAGATGTTCCGGAGCTGGAGCACGACGTGCCGGGAGTTTTTCAGATCGTAGGCCACGCCCTTCCGCCCCATGCCGGTAACGGAGATGCAGGAGTGCTGGACGTTCCTGGCGCAGGAGGTGTCATGGTTGCAGTAGTTGGGCGTGCCCAGCCCCTTGAGAAAGGCCCGGTGGAAGTCGCGGAAAGGCCCCCCGCGGTCGGAGAAGGCCACGGCCCGGGCACCGTGTTTCTCCTTGATCTCCGAGATCTTCCCGGCCACATAGTCGAAGGCTTCCTCCCAGGTGACGGTCCGCCATTTTCCTTCGCCCCGGGCGCCCGTACGGATCATCGGCGCCTGGGGCCGCTCCCGATCCTTGATGAGGGCGAGCCCCGCAGCGCCACGGGGACAGATGGCGCCCTTCATGGCCGGTACGTTGGGGTTCCCCTGGAGGAAGCGGACCTCGCCGTTCTCCACCTCTGCCATGATGGGGCAGCGGACCGTACACATGCCGCAAACACTGTAGACATTCTCTATCGCCATACGATTACTCTCCTTCGCTCGCCGCGCCGGATGCTCTGTCGCAGGCGGCCGCGCGATACTGATTTTTTGTGCCACACTTTTATGTCACCATGCCGTATTTTTATTCCACCCATCATTTTGGGCAGTTTTTTCCGGACGGCGGGAGGGTGATTCGTGCCACATTTTTATATCACTTTTGGGTGTTGCTCCTGTCTATTTTATTGGAAATATGGCAAGTTATCACAGGTCTGCTTTTTCTGTCAACAGTCGGATCACCGGCCGGACGGCACCTTTGGAAAAAGAGGCATCCCGATGCCGCGGTCGCCCCAACGGTCCGGCGGGGCTTCCGTTTCCCGAATCGATCGCCGGTATATGCCGGTCCGTTGCTGCCGCCTGGCGGGAAGCGCCGGCGCCCGTGGGCCGCCACGGCGGGCGGCCTTCGGGCACCGGCGGAGGGAGGGGTCAGGGTGCGGCAATCCGGTCGATCCGGACGGCGCAGGCCTTGTATTCAGCGGTGAGGGTAACAGGGTCGAAGGCAGGGTTGGTGAGCCAGTTGGCGCAGGCTTCCCGGAAATGGAAGGCCATCCAGACCATGCCCGGCGGCACTTCCCGGGTCACGTTGGCGCGAACGGTGACCTCGCCGCGGCGGGAGCTGACCTTGATCATCTCTCCGTTATCGACCCCCAGGTCCCGGGCGTCCGCAAGGGAGATGTCGGCGGTTTCCTCCCCGAGGATGTCGTTGAGGCCTTCGCACCGACCCGTCTGGGTGCGGGTGTGGTAGTGGGCGAGGCGCCGGCCCGTGCTCAGCACCAGGGGATACTTCTCGTCGGGCACTTCGGCGGGCGGAGTCCAGTCCGCCGGCGTGAAAATCCCGAGACCGCACGTGAACTGGCCGTCCCGGTGGAGGAAGCAGGTCCCGGGGTGCTCCTCGTCCGGACAGGGCCACTGGAGGCCGTCCCCCTCGAGGCGGGCGTATTTGATGCCGCAGAGCTGGGGCGCCAGGACCGAAATCTCGTTGTCCCAGATCTCCCGGGCGCTGTCCGATTCCCAGGCGTGCCCCATGCGGCGGGCGATCTCGCGGAAGATCCACCAGTTGGGCCTGGCCTCCCCCGGGGGATTACTGGCGGTCCGGACCCGGCTGACCCGTCGCTCGCTGTTGGTAAAGGTCCCGTCGTTCTCGCTCCAAGCCGCAGCCGGGAGGACCACATGGGCAAACCGCGTGGTTTCGTTGGGGAAGATGTCCTGGCAGACCAGGAATTCCGCCGAGGCCAGTTCGTGCTCAACCTTCCGGATGTCGGGCTCGGTGTTGGCCAGGTTCTCCCCGAAGATGTAAAAGCCCCGGACCCGTCCGTTGGTGAGCCCCTCCATCATCTGGGGGATCATCAGGCCGTTCTGCTCCGGCAGGCCGGGGACGCCCCAGGCCTGGGCGAACTTCTCCCGGGCATCGGCGTCCACCACCTTCTGGTATCCCGGAAAGACGTTGGGCAGCGCGCCCATGTCGCAGGCGCCCTGAACGTTGTTCTGGCCGCGGAGAGGGTTCACCCCGCCGCACTCCATTCCCATGTTGCCGAGAAGCATCTGGAGGTTGGCCAGGGTGACGACGTTGTTGCGGCCGCAGGTGTGCTCGGTGATCCCCAGGGTGTAGCAGAGCATGAGGGGCTTGACCGAGGCCAGCGCCCGGGCCGTCTCCCGGATGGTCTCCGCGGAGACGCCGCAGATCTCGGCGGCCTTCTCCGGCGGATATCCGGCCACCTTCTCCTGGAGCAGGTCGAAGTCGATGGTGCAGGAATCGACGAAAGCGCTGTCATAGAGTCCCTCTTCGATGAGCACCTGCATCAGGCTGTTGGCGAAGGCGATGTCGCTCCCGACCCGGATGGGCACGTGGCGCTCGGCAAAATCGACCAGCTTGTGCCGCCGCGGGTCGACCACGATGAGCCTGGCCCCCTTCATGACGGCATTTTTCAGAAAGGTCGCCGCCACGGGATGGGCCTCGGTCATGTTGGATCCGATGACGAGGAACATCCTGGCCCGAGAAAATTCTTCAAATGAGTTGGTCATGGCACCCGACCCGAACGTTGCCGCCAGACCGGCGACAGTGGGCGCGTGTCAGGTACGCGCGCAGTGATCAATATTATTGGTCTTGAACACTGCGCGAAAGAGTTTCTGCATCTGGTAGGAATCCTCGTTGATGCTCCGGGCGCAGCTCACGCCGGCCAGGGCGTCGGGACCGTGAAGCTGTCTGATCTGTTTGAACTTTTCGGCCACCAGGTCCAGGGCTTCGTCCCAGGAGGCTTTGCGAAACGTTTCACCCTCGCGGATCAACGGGTGGGTGAGACGTTCGGGCGAGTGGATGAAATCATACCCGAAGCGTCCCTTGACGCACAGCCGTCCCAGGTTCGGGGCGCCTTCCTCCACGGCGGTGACCTTGATCACCCGGTCGTCCTTCACATGCAACCACTGCTGGCATCCCACACCGCAGTAGGGGCAGGTGGTACGCACCTTCTCCGCTTCACTGCCCGTGGCCAGACCAAAGGCCTTTTTCTCGAACAGGGCACCGGTGGGGCAGGCCTGCAGGCACTGGCCGCAGTGGGTGCAGTTTTCATAATCCACCAACGGATACCATCCGTTGGGATGGTCTTCGCGGCGGCCATAGGGTGAGGGGATGGCCGCATTGACCTGAACCTCGTTGCAGGCCTGGATGCAGCGGCCGCAGCCGATGCAGCGGCTGTAGTCACGCACGATCATGGGTGTGGCGTCGTCCAGCGGATGGCCGTCGATTTTCTGGTCGATGCCGGCCACGCTGACTTCGTATTCGATGGCCAGGTCCTGTAGCCGGCAGTCGCCATGGGCCGGACAGATCTTGTCATGCCAGGGTTGCTCCATGATCGCAAGCTGGCTTTCACTCCAGCTGGACTGGGGATGGTCCATGAGCAGGCAGTTGTGAGCGCCGGCAGCCAGCATCATCTCTATGATGGCCTTGCGTGCGGTTCTGACGGCCGGGCTGTCGGTAAGTATGCGCATGTCGGCGCCGGCCGGTGTGGCGCAGGCAGGCAAGAGCTGGTCGCTGCCCGCCACCTCCACCACACAGATGCGGCATCCGCCGGTGGCGTGGGCCTCTTTCAGATGGCACAGGGTGGGGATGACCACGTCGTTTTGCTGAGCTACCTCCAGGATGGTTTGTCCGGTTTCAAAGGAAACGGTTCGGTCATTCAGACTGAGCGTAGGCATAAGGGAAATCCTTTCTATCTGTTTGGATCATTTTTTAATGGAATGGGTGGCGCTTTATATTGCCGAGAGCATCAGACGGTAACATCGCAAACAGCGGGTCGCCCTCAG
Source organism: uncultured Desulfococcus sp. (assembly GCA_913060435.1). GTDB lineage: Bacteria > Desulfobacterota > Desulfobacteria > Desulfobacterales > Desulfococcaceae > Desulfococcus. The sequence continues at coordinate 770 of CAJXSB010000261.1, read as the reverse complement.
CACGGGCCTGGGCTGCGGAAAACCCTTTTTCCACTTCATCGAAGCTGTTGATACGCACGTCCGGGACCATGATTTCAGGATGGACCCTGCTGGTTTGCCCTGGATAGGCAAAGGTCTCCTGGGGATCAAAAACCGTATCGGGAGTGATTAATTTCCGCAAAATATCAATGGGCTGCGGTGTGCATTGGCCCGCTTCCAGGTACTCGGTAATAAACCTGGCGGCGTGCTTGCCGGCAGCCAGAGCCTTGATCAGGGTGGCCGGTCCGGTCACACAGTCGCCACCACCAAAAATGTGGCTGGCTTCGGACTGGAAGGTGGTCTGATCCACCACAAGGGTTTTCCAGGGGGTGAGGGCGTCTTCTTCGGGCAGAACGCAGTCCACGACGCAGATCTGTCCGACAGCCGGGATGATGGTGTCGCAGTCGATGACAAATTCCGATCCGTTAATCGGTACCGGCCGACGCCGGCCACTGGCGTCCGGCTCTCCCAGCGCCATGCGCTGGCATTTCAGGCCGGTGATTTCCTCTCCCTCGGCAACGATGGATACCGGCGCCACCAGGTGATGAAAGTGAACACCTTCCTCCTTGGCTTCTTCGATCTCCTGGGGATCGGCAGGCATCTCCGCTTCGGTGCGGCGATAGAGCAGGTTGACATCATCGAAGCCGATGCGCCGGGCGGTGCGTACACAGTCCATGGCCACGTTGCCGCCGCCGATCACCACCAGCCGCTTGCCCGACAGCGGGGTGCGGCCCCTGGCGGCCTCGGCCAGG